>CAKAQP010000005.1 GCA_916720285.1 uncultured Lachnoanaerobaculum sp.
CAAGTTCTAAGAGTATAGCTTGTTCTAAAGCCATATGTGCATGAGTAGATTCTCTGATTATATCCTTTTTCAGCCTTGTTACCACAGAACCTTTCTGCGGTAATGTTTCCAAAAATCCCTCATCGGAAAGCCTTACAAGCACTTCTCTAACTTGCGGTCTTCCTATATTCTCCTCAATTGATATAGAATTCTCACTTAATTTATCTCCGGGTTTTAATTCTATTGATATAAGCTTTTTTCTAAGTCTTTCATATAAAGGAAGCATTTTAAACTCCTAATAATTTATCGAAGGCAAATTGTTTACAAGTTCTATTTATATTAAAAATAATACCATGTGCCATTTATAAAATCAATATACATTTAATTATCAGTTTGAAATTTTATTCAATATTATGCTATACTATGATAGTATAAAGTAAATGAACGATGTAGATTTATTGTTTACAAGTACTCTACAATATTGTTTACAACTTGTTTTGTAACAATGACTGTTTTAATAAATATATGATAGGAAATATATGAATTTAGAAAATCAATTATCCAAGTATTCAAATAAGATTTATTTAAAAAGACCTTCTGAGGATACAAGGCAATATGTATATAGAATTTTAAGCACTTTAATTCTTAATATGATACTTATACCTGGACAAAGAATGAATGAGCAAGAACTTTCTTCATTTATGAATGTAAGTCGTACACCTCTACATGATGCTTTTCCAAGATTATCAAGAAATAATCTTATTGAAATCATTCCCATGAGAGGTTCTTTCGTTACAAAAGTAAGTAAAGAAAAAATCGAAGAGGCTATATGGTTAAATAAACAAATATGTATTTCAATTATTCAAGGTATCTTTATAACTAATGCTAAAATGTCTGAACTGACTATATTAAGAGAAATTCTTTCACAATTGGAATATAATTGTATTCATAGTGATTTTTTACGTGCCTCCAGATCGTTAGTTCAGTTTTATAATCATTTATTTATACTAGGTGGTAATTTTGATAAGCTATGGCGCTCTCTGTATGAATATGAGTCAGATTTGTTCAGGCTATATTCTCTTGCAATAAGAACAACAAGTTATTCAACTAAGATTTATAAAAGTTTATCTAAAATCACAGAAGCTTTAATCATCAAAGATAATGATACAGCTTGCCACTTATTTTCCATGCATATGGATGATATGTTAAATATGATATATCCTATTACATCAGAAAACCCTGATTTATTTAATAAATTAATAAGTTGATTTTTAGTATACAAAAAATATCCTGACAAATCTCCAAAGCTAAAATGCCTTGTACTTGTCAGGATATTTTTATTTTATTCTATGATAAGTGATATCGCTTAAATCAAGACTATTTATCCGGAATATTTTAATAGGCTTTTTTATGAATCTTCCAGTACTCATCTAAGCTTATCAATGTCTCCATAGAAGCTGTTGTTGATTTTTTCAGTTTTTCATAGTTTTCTTCCATAGTCTTTGCTTCAGCTTCATCCGACATATCTACAGGTCTTACAACCCATATTGCCATTCCCATTCCGTAACCTTGGTTATCATCGGCAGGATTTGAACCGGCACCTTCAGGACTGAAATAATAATATGCTATATATCTACCCCTAACCAGTTCAGGATATCTGGTATTGGAAGGATCTTTTCTTGTTACATCTATATGACCTTCCTCTTTTATAAAGTCTACACCATTATAAGTAACCTTTTCAGTATTATCTACAATTACATCATACTGCTGTGCAGAATACATATGAAACATTCTATGATCTTCTACAAAATCCTCCCATACACCCTTCAACCCTTTTAAGATTCCAGGTATTTTTTCCAGATCCTCACTGTATTCTACATGCCATATTTCTTCTGCAGCTCTTTTATCAGTACATTCACGTAGATAAGAACAGGAAGCAAGTTCACCCTTATTCTCTTCAAAGCCTAATATACTACCGGCACCTGCAGGAAAATAACCCGCCTTAGGAAACTCACGGTCTGCCATAAGATCCATTCCGCCTATAGTCCCAAGCGTCTTACCATATTCAAACTCTTTTTTCTTGGCAGGTTTTTGTGTGGTTTCTTCCACCTTACTTTCTTTTGCAGTAGTTTCACTATTTGCGGTACTTCCTGTACTTCCTGTACTTGTATCAGACTTACCACATCCGGTTCCGATAATACTTGCTGTAGCCAATACACCAATAAGCAACATTCTTTTTACATTTTTCATTTTCTTAAATTTCGCCAAAAGGCATCCTCCCAATTATATTAAAAGAGCAGGAGAAGCTTTTCTTCTCCTGCTCCCGATAATTTTATATTTCACCTCGATATAAAGTATCGAATTATTTTACCCATCTTCCTGAAGCATCAAGTCTATAGCCGTCTGCGGTAGTGGTATTGCTTAGCATTGCTCCTGACGGGCTCATATAGTACCAATCGTTTCCTGACTGTACCCAGCCTGTAGCCATAGCACCTGAAGGATTCATATAATACCAGTCATTTCCTGATTGTACCCAACCTGTAAGCATTGCTCCGCTTGCATTAAAGAAGTACCATGCTCCGTCTATTTGTCTCCAGCTTGTAGCAATATGCCCTTCTCCGTCAAAGAAGTACCATATACCGTCAACCTGTTTCCATGTATTAGTTACATAGCTTCCGTTAGACTCTTTATATTTCCATCCTCTGTCAGTGTTTTCCCAACCCTGAGATGATGTATTTGTAGATGAACCCATATCTACATAAAAGTAACCTACTCTATTTGCATTTTCCTCTTTTAAATAGTTTCCGGTAAAGTAAACCGGGCTTATAGAATTATCACCTAAAATCTTGTAAAAAGCGATTATAATATCCTGTCCTTTATATGAACTTCTTTTTAATATAGGGTCACCAACATTATAATTGCTTATTGTAAGTGGTGAATACTCTGTTGCTCTTTCCAGAGCCAATGTAGGAGCTGCAAAAGCTGAATTTTTGTAGCCAAACATAAAAAGATTATTGTCTTTATTGATTGACTCTGATGGATCATAGAAATATGTCTCCATATAATCTGAGTCACCTTTATTAATGCTTAAAACAGCATCTTTTGTAATAACCGGCATGGTTATCTCTGTTCCAAGCGGTGAGGTCCAAGTGTAAGTCCTTCCCGTATCTCCGCTCTTTATTGTGACATCCGGATTGCTTGACGTAAAAGCAAATGCATTAAAGCACATAATCACAGAAAAAGCAGCTGTTAATAAAAATAGTTTCTTCATAAGTACTCCTTTCAGCCCTACCTGCCTTACATATTCATAGCTATATCTCAATTAGTAACTAAAACAAGTCATTACTGAGACATCTATGAAAAATAAAGTGATACAGCTAAAAAATATATTTTCTAATAGTTTATAAAACTATAGAATACAATTATATATTTTGGATCTTTATTTTGTCCTTACTTACACATACCTACATTTTTCACACAAAGGACTATTTTTAAATATTTCTTTTCAACAAACTTTATACGCCGATTATATACAACCATATTTTTTATGTCAATATTACGCTCTTTATATTAATATAAAATTAAAAAACACTCCCAATCTCTCGGTCGGGAGTGCCTTTGTATTAATTAAGCAGCATTTACTGAGTCTTCTTTATATGTAACTTTCTTTATGATAAAGAGTACACCTACCATCAATGCTACAGCTATTATAAGTGATATTACAGCGTTCTTTACAAAAGCCGCTATTATATAACTTACAAATGATACTGCTGCAACAAGCATTGCATATGGTAACTGTGTATTTACATGGTTGATATGATTTGACTGTGCACCTGCACTCGCCATGATGGTAGTATCTGATATAGGTGAGCAGTGGTCACCGCAAACAGCACCTGCCATACATGCTGAGATAGAGATTATCATCATCTGTGAATCTTTACCTGCAAATACAGCAACAACTATAGGTATAAGGATACCGAATGTTCCCCATGATGTTCCTGTTGAGAAAGCCAGACAAACCGCTACTACGAATATAATTGCAGGAAGTAACAGCTGCATACTGCCGGCTGAGTGCTCCATCATTGTAGCAACAAATTCCTTTGCTCCGAGTACATCGGTGATAGACTTTAATGACCATGCAAATGTAAGGATAAGAATTGCAGGTACCATTGCCTTAAATCCTGCAGGTAAGCAATCCATACACTCTGAGAACTTAAGTGATCTTCTTACTATATAGAATGCAAGTGTGATAATAAGTGCTATAAAGCTACCCATTGAAAGTCCTACTGAAGCATCACAGTTTGAGAAAGCCTCAACGATGCCTGCACCGCTGAATATTCCACCTGTATAAAGCATTCCGATAACGCAGCAAATAATCAGTGAAACGATTGGGAAGAGCATATCTATAAGCTTACCGTCTTTATGCTCTCCTCTGTCAAGGTCTTCAAACTTCTCTTCTCCGGTTGTAAAGAGATCACCCTTCTTTGCATTCTCTTCATGGAGTTTCATAGGGCCGAAGTCAAACTTCCAAAGTGTAATTACAAGCATCATTACGATTGTAAGAAGTGCATAGTAGTTAAAAGGGATTGCCTTTACAAAAAGTGCAAATCCGTCTTCACCGTCAACAAATCCTGTAACTGCTGCAGCCCAAGATGAAATAGGTGAAATGATACATACAGGAGCCGCTGTAGCATCTATCAAATATGCGAGCTTTGCTCTTGAAACCTGATGCTTATCTGTAACAGGTCTCATAACGCTACCTACTGTAAGACAGTTGAAGTAGTCATCGATAAAGATAAGACATCCGAGAAGGATTGATGTAAGCTGAGCTCCTACTCTGGTCTTAATTCTCTTTGATGCCCATTTACCGAAGGCATCCGAGCCGCCGGTTTTATTCATAAGGGCAACAACCATTCCCAAAATAACAAGGAAAATCAAAATACCTACATTGTAAGCACTGGATAAAACCGAAACAAACCCTTTTTCAAAAATGGTCTTCATTGTTCCTTCAAAGTTAAATCCTGATGCCAAAAGTCCACCGAAGATAACTCCGATTGCAAGTGAGCTATATACTTCCTTACTTATAAGAGCAAGTACAATAGCTATAAGTGGTGGTACAAGTGACCAAAATGTTGCATACAGTGCCGGCTTAGGTGCTTCAGCTTCAGCTCCATACACTATCATCGGACACATAACTAAAATTAAGATTGCTAAACATAGCAAGTATGATTTTTTATTTCTAAAAAATCCGGGATTATAAGTGTCATTACCACTATTCATACCTTTTCCTCTCTTTTACATTTCTATTCCGACACGGGCTCTTATACCCTTGTCAAACGGATGCTTAACCTTTTGAAAGTGTGTCAGATAATCAGCAAGTTCTACTATCTCATCCTTAGGATTTCTTCCGGTCATAACCACTTCCAGATTTTTCGGGCGGGATTTTAAAAAATCTGTCAGTACATCATGCTCCACCATATTAAGATTATAAGCATCTATTACCTCATCCATTACTACCAGATCCACTTTCTTCTCGATAGCCAGATGAATAATTTCTTTCAGATGATTTGTGAAAAATTCTTTTGCAAGTATCTTTTCTTCATCAGTCATATTGAATGTAAAACCGAAATTGCTTTTTTTTGTATACAATTCAATGTTTTCTATATTTTTCAGTACCTTAAGTTCGCTTGAAGTATCACTTTTTAAAAACTGTGAAAACAGGACTTTTCTGCCACTACCTGCACATCTCACTGCCAAGCCTATCGCTGCAGTTGTTTTTCCTTTACCGTCGCCTTCGTATACATGAATAAGTCCTGTCATAATATCTCCTTTACTTACCTAAGCCTCTTCTTAACATCTCTGTAACTGCAAATGTAGCTACATCATCCGCAAACTTACCGGTTCCAAATCCTGCATCATAACCAAGCTCTTTAGCCAGCTCATGTGTGATTCTTGCACCTCCGCAGATAAGCACATATTTATCTCTAAGCTCATCAGCTTCCAAAAGTTCCACAAGATTTGTAAGATTCTTTATATGAATATCTTTTTGTGTAACTGTCTGTGACACCAAAAGTACATCTGCCTTCAGCTCTCTTGCCTTCTCTATGAACTCTTCGTTTGCCACCTGTGAACCGAGGTTATAAGCTTCAATCATCTCATATCTCTCAAGTCCGTAATGTCCGGCAAATCCTTTTCTGTTCATTATAGCATCTATACCTACAGTATGAGCATCGGTACCGGTAGAAGCTCCTACCACTACTATTTTTCTGTGGAAGTTTTCTTTGATAAATTCATTAACTTCCTCCATGCTCATAGTTTCTTCTTCGACAGTTTGTACATGAATATTTGTATAATCAACACTATGTACCAGACTACCATAAACCACATAAAATGTAAACTCTACATCAAGTGACATTCTGTGTGCGATATTCACATCTGAAAGTCCCATCTTCTTTGCAAGTATTCTTGCAGCTTCCTCACCTCTCTCATCGTTCTTTACAGGAAGTGTGAAACTTATCTGAACCTTGCCGTCATTCATGGTATCTCCATAGGCTTTAAGCTTTGTAAGGTCCAGAGTCTTATCAAACTCAACCTTATTAAGATTATATAAACCGCTACTCATCTTTCACCTCCTTTTTCATAAGAGGAATGAATGGGTTGAAGTATACATTATCTTTAACAACGACTCCGTCTAATCCCTTACCTCCGTTAAAAGGTCTCTTTATATCCGCAAAAGTTCCCTTTTCAAGTGTAGCAAACAGTCCGTTTGTTTCTATCTCTGAGAGCAGTGTTGCCGCCTTATTTAAAACTTCATTTGCTCTGTTTCTTATGATACCGTCCTCTTTAAACTCTATCTCATCTCCAAAGTCCTTCATTGTTCTGAAGATATACTGTGCATTCTCTATTGCAAGTGCTCTGTCGGACATAAACGGTGTATGTATAGCCTCTGTCATCATTCCGAGAAGATGTATCTTTTGACTTGTAAGTATGGTTACCATATTAAAGAGTGCATCCTGTACATGACCGCGGAAAATATTTCCTGTCATAAACTTTGTAGGAGGCATGTACTTAAGAGGTGCCTTAGGAAAGATTTCTCTTGCCATCTGCGCCTGTGCCAACTCAAATAAGAATCCGTTTTCCGCATCGGGTGATATCTCAAATGCATGTCCGAGTCCCTGCTGTGCAGGCGGAAGACCTGCTTCTATAGCAAACTGCTCATTTAAAAACTGTGATGCAAGTACCGTATGTGCTTCTTCTATAGCATCTGCAGTAGTAAGGTAGTTGTCCTCACCTGTATTTATAATAACTCCTGCAAATCCGTTTATAACTCTTGAGAAATACTGGTCAACCAGAGTTCTTTGCATATTTATATCTCTGAAAAGAATTCCGTAGAGTGCGTCATTAAGCATTACGTCAAGTCTTTCCATTGCACCCATTGCCGCTATCTCAGGCATACAAAGTCCTGAACAGTAGTTGCAAAGTCTGATATATCTGTTTTCTTTCTCTCCAACCTCATCCAAAGCTTTTCTCATCAGTCTGAAGTTTTCCTGTGTCGCATATGTTCCACCGAAGCCTTCTGTAGTGGCACCATATGGAACATAGTCAAGAAGGCTCTGGCCGGTAGTTCTTATAACGGCAATTATGTCCGCACCCTGCTTGGCTGCAGCCACCGCCTGTGTTATATCCTCATATATATTTCCTGTCGCAACTATAAGATATATATAAGGTCCTTCTTTATCTCCGTATTTACTCAGGTATTCATTTCTCTTGTCGACATTTTTTTGAATTCTTTCCACCATAGCCTTTGCTACCGGTGCAATTGCCTCTTCTATATCTTTAGATGAATGAATCTTAAGTTTTGATAAATCTATTTCACCCTTATCAATACCCTCTGCTATTTCAAGAGGTGAAAGTGATAATTCAAGCATTGCGTTTCCAAGCATAAATGCCGCACCCATCGGAAGAAGTTTGTTTTCCACAAGGTGATCGACCACCACATTAGGTAATGGCACTTCCACACTGTTTACTCCGTCAATCCCCAAAAGTCTGCATACCGTTCTCTCTACAGCTACTGTAGTATGATCATCAATAAAGGCTTGGACATCCAGTGCTACATTTCTTGCACTGTTTCTGGCTTTAGAGATTAAACTTTGATCAAGTCCAAGTTTACTCATGTTTTTATCTCCTATTTTTTCTCATGTGATCTTCTAAATCTTGCTAAATCAGCCGGCTCAATTGTCATAGCATTTCCTTGCTCAAGTCCTGCCACTCCGCCTAAGTGCTTTTCTCTCTTGCCCTTGCAAATATCACAATTGCAATGATTCTCATAGTGTTCAGGCTCTGTATATGTGGTGATAACACCCTCATAGTTTCTAAGTATAACCTTGCCGGGGCTCTGTGAAATAACATAATTCGGCATAACAGGTGTCTTTCCGCCACCTCCCGGTGCATCAACTACAAATGTAGGAACGCAATATCCTGAAGTATGACCTCTAAGTCCTTCTATAATCTCGATACCTTTTGATACCGGTGTTCTGAAATGCTCAAGTCCCTGTGAAAGGTCACATTGATAAATGTAGTAAGGTCTTACTCTTATCTTTACAAGTTCATGAACCAAATCAGTCATTATATGTACACAATCATTTACACCTGCCAAAAGTACTGTCTGATTTCCGAGAGGAATACCTGCATCCGCAAGTCTTGCACAAGCCTCAGCCGACTCTTTTGTAATCTCGCTTGGATGATTGAAATGTGTATTGAGCCAAATCGGATGATACTTCTTTAGCATATTTACAAGTTCAGGTGTAATTCTCTGCGGCATAACAACAGGTGTTCTTGAACCGATTCTTACTATCTCAACATGCTCTATTTTTCTAAGCTCAGATATAATGTATTCAAGCTTT
Organism: uncultured Lachnoanaerobaculum sp.; assembly: GCA_916720285.1. GTDB lineage: Bacteria > Bacillota > Clostridia > Lachnospirales > Lachnospiraceae > Lachnoanaerobaculum. The sequence continues at coordinate 8,883 of CAKAQP010000005.1, forward strand.
TCATCGTTTATAAGCAGTGCATCACCGCCTGAGAGCAGTACATCTCTTACCTCAGGATGTCTTCTTATATAATCAAGGCATGCATCCACCTGTGATGTAGGTACGCTTGTATCATTTTGTCCTGCAAATCTTCTTCTTGTACAATGTCTGCAATACATTGAACACTGGTCTGTTACAAGGAATAAAACTCTGTCCGGATATCTGTGTGTAAGACCGTGAACAGGTGAATCCGTATCCTCATGTAAAGGATCCGCAAGGTCCGCTTCAGCTATATGAAGCTCTGACACTGTAGGTATTGCCTGCTTTCTTACCGGATCGTTTTCATCCTCAAGATCGATAAGTGAAAGATAGTATGGTGTGATAGCCATTCTTAAGTTTTCCAAGCATCTCTTTACACCTTCTTCTTCTTTTTCGGTAAGCTTTACATACTTTTTTAAACTTTCTACATTTGTTATTCTGTTTCTAAGCTGCCATTTCCAATCATTCCACTCATTATCGGGAACGTCTGCGAATAAACCGTTTTCTCTACTATTTCTCATATTTTTTCCCTCTTACTTACTCTAAATTACACGTATTTTTTCTCAAATACTTCTCTAATTGCCGGATTTTCACGAATTTCCTGCAATGTTATCTTATCATGTCCCTTGGTATATCCGTTTCCTATGATCATATCAATATCTTTTCCTACGCCTTCTGCTCCCAGTGCAGCCTTTGTAAAGCTTGTAGCCATTGAGAAGAAGTATACACATCCGCCGTCACGAACAGGAAGGATTGCACTCATCTCACAGTTATTTACATTTACACAGCATATTGAAACATCATATTCTCTTCCGTCATTAAGCTCCAAAGCCTTATCAAGAACTTCTACAGGAAGTGCGGCACTTGCCTGGAATGCTTCATGGCAAAGTCCCATCTTCTTTAACTCTTCCACGCCTTCTTTGCTGTAGTCCATAGCAACTACTTTACCTGTAGGTCCTACTCTCTTCATTGCCTCATAGCAAACAAGCATTCCGCTCTTTCCTGCTCCTCCAAGTACCAATACACTCTGTCCTGATTGTACAAGTTTTGCTGTCTGAGCCGGTGCTCCGGCTACATCCAAAGCTGCAAGTGCAAGCGGCTCTGGAAGGTCTTCCGGAAGCTTTGCATATAATGCACTTTCAAATAATACAGCCTGTCCTTCGATATCCACTCTGTCGATTTCAGGATGAATAGCCTTTATCTTTTCAATCTTTAAAGGTGTCATTGAAAGGGATACTAAAGATGCAATCTTATCTCCAACCTTAATATCTGTATCAAGCTCTTCACCGATATAGCTTACTGTTCCTATAAACATTCCGCCTGAACCGGTTACCGGGTTTTGCATTTTTCCTCTTTCATTTACTATATCAAGAATCATCTGTCCGATTTTTTCAACATCTTTATTACAAGCTTCTTCAATCTGTGTAAATGATGCGGAGTCGATATTTAATGAAATAACATCGCAGATTATCTCATTTGAGTATCTCTTTGTCATATCATTGTCTATCTTCTTTGCCGCCTGAGTTAAAACCCCCTGTGGCTCAATAACTCTGTGAATACCATACTTATTTCCCTTTAACATAAGTCCTCCGTTATTTATTTCAAACCCAATATTTCTCTTGCTTCATCCGGTGTTGCTATCTCTCTGCCAAGTTCTTTTGCCAGTCTCACGACCTTTTCTACCAGCTCACCGTTTGACTTTGCCATAACACCTTTACTGAGATATACATTATCTTCAAATCCTACTCTTGCATGTCCTCCCATAAGTATTGCCATGGTCACCATAGGAAATTCCGCTCTGCCAACTCCCGACGCTGTCCATGTGGAGCCTGCAGGTATACTCTCTACCATAAAGTTTAAATCTCTTGCAGTTCCTGAGATACCGCCGTTTACACCCATTACAAAGTCAAAATGCATAGGTGACTTTATAATGCCTTTTTTATTGAGGCGAATAGCCATATCCACCATTCCCTTGTCAAACACCTCAACCTCGGGTTTTATGCCAAGCTCGTTCATTCTGTTTGCAAATTCTATAATTGTATTTTCGGTGTTTACAAATATATCGTCTCCGCCGAAATTACATGTTCCGCAATCAAGTGTTGCCATCTCGGGACGAAGCAAAGTAGGTGCGAGTCTCTCTTCATTGCTCATACCCACCGCTCCACCTGTTGAAGGTTGAATGATAACATCAGGCAATTCTTTTTTTATAGCATCAATACATTCTTTGAATCTGTCTGCGCTCTGTGTAGGTGTACCGTCATCCTCTCTTACATGAAGATGTATAATAGCAGCTCCCGCATCATAAGCCGACTTTGCTTCTCTTACAATCTCTTCCACTGTATAAGGTACATTCGGATTTTGCTCTTTTGTAACCTCTGCACCACATATACATGCCGTAATAATAAGTTTTTCCATAGTATATTCTCTATTTATTGTTTCTTTGTCTGTCTTTTAATACCACGCAGGTTCCGCTTGCTCTGCATACCACTACAGGCTCTTCCAATACATCACATGCTGAATCATTGATATCTGTTCTTGGTGTAATAACTTTTCTTGCCTCAAATACCATCTTTCTTGATGTATTTCCTACAGAAACGATTTCACCTGTTGCTTCGATGAAATCTCCTGCATGAACAGGTGCCAAAAACTCTACACTGTCATAAGCTTTAAAAAGTCCCTCGTCTCCGTCATTGATAATCAAAAGCTCAGTTGCCACATCTCCGAATAAACCCAACATTCTTGCTCCGTCTACCAATTCACCGCCATAATGTGCATCATGAGCACTCATACGAAGTCTGATTGTTGATTTAACCATATTATATTTTCCTCCTCACGTAGATAAGTCTTCTTATCCTTTTTTATGTATATATATTACAATAAAATTAATATTTTTATCACTGACTAAATGTATATAAAAAAATACAAGTTAGTGGACAAAATGTATATTTGCACAAAAAAAGATATAGACCACATATATTTCCTTATGTAATCTATATCTTTATTTTCTTGAAATATCAATCAAAATAGTCATTCAATATCAAAGCCAGAGACAAATCCAGCCTCTCGCAGTAATCATCAAAGTTAAAACCTGTCAGATCCTTGATACTCTCCATTCGATTTATCAATGTATGTCTGTGTATAAAAAGTCTTTTTGCGGCTCTGGTGACATTTCCGTTTTCTTCCAGATAATATCTTACAGTCTTTATATAGTCGCTGTCAGACTCCCTGTCCCTGTCAATTAACAGTCTGAGCACTTTATTCTCCTTTGAATAGAGTGTATTTGTTCTGTATATGGAATACAATTTTTTCAAAAATGACATATGCTCATAAAGGCATGTACCTCTGATAGCTCTGACACTGTGTAAAGTCTGCAATGCCTCCATGCAATGCCTCATAGCAAGATCAAGACCTTCATTATCTGTCAACATATCAGCTGCCGCAAACAAATTCAGTCCTATCTTGTTAGACAGTCTTATAAGTACCACCTGTATTTCAGCCAGCAGATCCTTAAGTTTTGTTACACTCTCTACCCCTATACAAAATGTCATTTGCGCACCTTTTTCAAAATGACAAATATATGTATCACAGCTGAATACCACCAAAGAATTTATATTTTCAAAAGCTTCCGTTATATCAGGTCCCACTTCATTATATGCATTTACCGAGGAGATTGCTAAAATTGCAATTTCACTTTCATTTCCTATTCCTCTGGACAGACTCTCTTTAAGCTTCTTTTTTATTTTCGGATAAAAATAATTATAGTCAAGATAACTCTGATTTCCAAGTACCGACTCTCTGTTTATCTCACTTATCAAAGTCTTTAAAACTTCTGAAAAAGAAAAGCTTGCCGGCAATTCAAGTACCGGAAATTTGTATTTTCTGGCAGACTCAAGTATATAAACCGGTATGCTGTCCACATAATATCCGGTCTGCACCATAAGTCCTACCACACCCTTTGCTTTCAGTCTCTTTATCAAATTAAAGTACCTTGTATAATCCGCCAGATCAAATCCTGTTGTTATCAGAAGTTCACCGCTTCCTACCATATCAACAGAATCCAGAATTTCCTGAACATTTACCCAGCTGATTATATTTCCGGCACTTTCCCTTCCGGTTATAAGTTCCGTTCCCGGAAAGAAGTTGTTCTCAATGATGTCTCTAACAGTAAGTGACATAATCCGGCCTTTCTAATTAATTTCAACTAAAATATCCATAAGTTCTTCCTGCAATCCTAAAAGTCTGCAAATCATAAGTGCCTCTTTTGGAGGCTGTGCCTGCTTTTCTACTTTGAAAATTCCGTAGTTCATAAACTGTGCTATTGCTGTAATCTTTGCATCATCACTTGACTTTGTAAGAAGTGCTTTGGCTATTTTATCTTCCGAAGCTCCCTGTAATCCCCTTACCTGATAATGGCTTCCCGAAAGCTCGGCAACGTGATCAAAATGTGTTACCAAAAGACTTATTGCTCTTTTTTTATTTAAAAGCGCTACAAGCCCTCTCACTATACTCTCACCTTCTTTAGGATTTGTTCCTCTTGCAAACTCGTCTAAAATTGCAAAGATATATCTTCCTTCGATATCTGTAAGCAAATTTTTCAGTTCCACTATCTGAGCTCCGAAACTGGATAAGCCCTTATCTACAGACTGAGACTCTTCGGATATCATTATTATTTCATCAAACACCGGAATACTTGCCTTATTTGCATATACAAAGAAGCCACATAGTGCAAGATATGTATTCAGCGCTACCGTCTTTAATGTAACACTCTTTCCACCCATATTGGCACCTGTAAGCACTGTCGTACCTATTGTCATATCTATGGTTATAGGTGTAAATTTAAGTCCTTTTTCTTCCAATATATCACAGATCAAAGGATTTATTGTTTCTTCCAATGAAAGTACATCTTCAGTGATCTGCGGTAAACATGAAGGATATAGCTTTGCTACCCTGTATTTTTCCAAAAGTAAATCAAATCTGCCTATTGCATCTATATTTTTTAATGCTTTGTCAAAATAAGGTCGCAGTTTTACAGAGAGGTCTTCCCTTATCTTTCTTTCTTCCTTTTCTTCTTCCACAATGGCTGCAAGTCTTTTGTCCTTAAGTTCTTCAAAAGCTGTATCGCTCTCCTGCATTTTGATTTCTATCTCATGTTTTTTTCTTCTGATTTCTTTCAGTTCATCTGAATAGTCGTCATATATTGCAAATGTAGGTATTCTTCTTTTATCCGGATCAAGTATGTCCACCGCCTCACTTACAGACTCTATATTAAAACCTGTTAGTCCTATTTCACCTGAGACTCTTTCAATAAGAGGTTTAAGTTTTTCCATATGCATCAAAAGTGTTTTTATCTCAAAGAGCTCTATGTCAGACAATGTATTGTCTCTTCCGAATTTAACGGAGCCCCTCACATCTTTTATTTGCATAAAAATTCTTCTTATGGCATTAACATCTGATTTGACGGTATCATATTTTTGATACAGTTTATTCAAATTTTCAAGTTCTTCATTCAGTAAATCCTTTTCGCCCCTTCCAAACGGAGTTATATTTTTTATAAGCTCCGTTCCGAAAGGAGTTGCAGGCAACATTTTGCTTTTTATATATTCAAAGCCGATATTTTCTCTTTGACAAAATTCCATGCTACCCCCTATGATTGCTTTCAATATTTATAACCGGTAAATCTGTACACTTTTGCATATATGCTAAAAATTTTTCACTGTCATAGTGATGTCCGTAGGCTGAAAAAGGATTTATTGTAATCGCCACTATATTTATTGCCTCAATACATGAAAATACCAAGCCTCTTTGTCTGAGTTTTTCAAAATTTTCGTATTTGATTAAAATTCTTGAACCGTCAAAAAATACCAATCGCTTTCCGTCAAGTTTTGCATTGGATAATAACAAAGAGTTTATCATGGCATCGCTTAGCGCACCGTTTACAAATATGCTCTCTATTTCACTTTCATTTGCCCATACTTCTCTAAGATCAATCTTTTTATCACTCTTTTTTATAGTATTACCTTCTATTATATAATACTTATCACTGTAATCTTCTCTGTTAAAATCATTAGGAAGTAAGAGCTTATATTCCGGAAGTGAAAAAAGCATGGATGTATATATTGTATCCCTGACAGTCTTTTCCATATCAACACTATATGAGGCACCGCTTGAAAGTATTGCCACATTACTTACCTTCCCTGTAGCAATACTTTTTCTCTCCAAAGCTCCGTCTATCAGGATCTTTCCCTTGCTGTATTTTTTAAAGCTCTCACAAACTGTTGCCATTTGTGTAGCAATAGATGGACCTGCTATTTGTACAAAGCCGTCACTAAGTGCCCTTATTATTATTATTTCTCCAAGAGGAGTATATATTCCGGTACTCTCCACTATCTCTTTTGTTATATCACAGTACTTTATCAAATCTCTTGCCGTTGCGATATAATCATCCTTATAAATATATATTTCCGGCTTTTTGGTATTGGTTACCAGATCAAGCTCCTCGCCATCTCTTCCTATGGATGTAAGCAGAATACTTTCTTCATTTTCATGAAGTTTTTTTATTACTTCATTTAAAACTGTAGTTTTTCCTGCATTCTTACACATTCCGATAAAAGAGACTCTTTCCTCATCTTTTATCAACTCATAGATATCCATTATTCTCTACTCCTAATAGGAAGCTGTGCCAAAATTATAGCAGAAAACATAAGTATTGCTCCAAGCATCTCACGACTTCTAAGCACTTCCCCCAATATTATCCCTGCAAATATCGCACTGAACACACTCTCCAGACTCATCAAAAGACTTGCAATACTCGGTCTTACATATTGTTGTCCCACATTTTGCAATGTGTAACCACAGGCACCGCTGAAAATTCCTACAAATAAAAGTGCGGGCATTGCCTTAAGTATCATATCTGCAGACGGTTTTTCAACAGCAATCATAACTATGCTTGAAAAAATTGCAACCACCAAAAATTGAAATATAGATAAATCCAAAACATCCACTTTTTTTACAAAATGAGCCACCGTTATTATCTGAAGAGCAAATAAAAATGCGCAGAATAAAAGAATCACATCTCCGTACTCTAAATTAAATCCGTCATGTATACATAGTAAAAAAAGTCCTGCAACACTAAGTACAACACTTATCCAAAGTCTAATTCCTTCTTTCATCTTAAAAAATATAATTGAAATAATCGGAACAAAAATCACATACAATGCAGTGATAAATCCGGCTTTTGACGCATTTGATTCTTTTATACCTATCTGCTGCATAGCGCTTGCAATGAAAAGAAAGAATCCTGAGAACAGTGAAGCTATGATTAATGTCTTATTATAAGACTTATTTGTTGTATGTTTGTTTGAACTTTTTTTACTCTTAAAAAAACATACTACAGGAATCATTGCAATAAAGGATATCCAGCTCCTTATTGCCAAGAATGTATAAGCATTTACATATCTTGACCCTATACTCTGTGCTGAAAAGGCCGATCCCCATATCAAAGCCGCGAGCAACAGCATAAGTACTCCAAGAGCATTTTTATTTTTTGACATATTGACCCCCTGTTGTTAAAATAGTAAATTTGCACTACTTGTTTTATTATATCCCAATCCGGTTATAAAAAAAAGATAAGATTATAACCAAAAAATGTAAAGATTACTTAATATTTGAATCTTTTACGCAGTTCATACCTAATATCACGCAATTTATACTTTTTAAAAATATCCTTTTAAAAATATTGTATAATACCGATATGTTAAAAAAGTTCAAAGGAACAGGAGATATAAGAATATGAAATTAAATTTAAACAAGAAAGCAATGGCGATTGCTCTTTCATTAGCATTGGCAACACCGGTCATATCAGCAACCGCATTCCCTACATTAAATGTTATTGCCGGAGGTTTTGCATCAAATCCTGCAGTAGCACAGGGACATGCAATTCCTAACACAGATGCTGTAAATATCTCAGGAAACACTGTAACTGTAGCCCTTGAGGGAACAGGAATCAGTGATGCTGTAAAAGCTACAACTTCTGTTACTATAACTAATAATGCAGGATCTGCAATAGTTACCACACCTGCTCTTACATGGACAGGCAGCACAGGCGCTTGGACAGGATTCAGCTTCCAGCTCCCTGCAAACTGGCAGACACTTTTCCATAACTCTGAGCAGATGGGTGTTAAAGTATCTTCAACTGTAGGTACTTCGACATTTAACGCTACAGCAAACAAAATCATAAATAATGATACACAGATAAGTGTTGAGATTCCTGCAGCAGGTGCTACTACACTTTCTGCAAAGGTTACAGGAGGCTCATTGTACTCTAACACAGTTGCTCAGAGCTTAAGCGACTATACATATGAGTACACTGTTGCTCCAAGGGTTTCAGGTTCTATAACAGCTGCCGCTGCAAATGCTATATTTAATGCAAGCTCAAATATAGTATCTCTTTCAAATGCAACTGCTACTCCTGACGCTTCAGGTAACTTTACTCTTACTCTTCCTGCAGGAAAGAGCGTTCAAAACCTTGGTGCAAATGATGCAATCTTTGTAAGAAGAAAAGCAAAGAACTCAAATGCACAGTATATCTTTATAATAGACAGTGTTACAACAACTACAACTACTACTACAACACCTGCTGCACCTGCTGTTGCTACACCTTCAGTACCGAGAGCAACATCTTCTACAGCAACAATAAAGCCTGCGACACCATCTAATTCTATAATTGCTACAGGCTCAAACTCAAGAAAGAGTTCAGGCGGTTCAAGTTCAGGCGGCGGTTCAGGCAGACGTTCTTCAAGCAACAATTACACTGCTACAACTCCAAGTCAGACACCTGCAGCTCCAAGTGTAACACCTGCAGCTCAAAATACAGCAGGCGATGCATCAAAAGTACCTTCACCTGCAGGTCCTTCGGCAAGAAAGAACACAAGAGGAAAACTTAATGTTCCTAAGACTGCCGATGTTTCAGACATGACAGGAAGTGTAATGATGCTCTTAGGCTCATTGGTAGCTATGGGAATGGTTGCCGGAGTTACAAAGAAAAAAGAAGACTGATAAATATTTATACATCCCTCTTTAAAGGCAATATATATCTAAAATAAAGGATATATATTGCCTTTTATTTTTTCTGATATTATAATTCATTTGTATTTTGTTATGGAGAAATATATGAGACGAAAAGATACCACGCATGAAATGATGATGGGCTATATGGCCGGTGCTCTATTAGAACTTATGCTTGAGAAAGATTATACTAAAATTTCAATCGGTGAGATTGCCAAAGAAGCCGGTGTGGACAGATCATCATACTACAGACATTTTAAATCTAAGGAAGATATTATATCATTCTTTTTTGATATGGTTTTAAAAGAATCGCTTGACGGCTATACAAATCTTTCAAGCATTGATTTTACACTGTATATACATTCAATATATACCGCTTTTTTTAATTACAGAAAAGAAATTTTAATTATTCATTATGCTAATCTCTCATTCCTGCTTTTGGATGTGCTTTCAAAGAGATTTCAGTTCAGTGAACTTGCAAAAGATTTTCCACTCTCAAAACAATATGAACTTTCTTATATCATAGGTGGAATTTACAATAATCTGATATTCTGGATGAGCAGAGATATGAAGGAAACTCCCGATGAACTTACGGAGATTTCACTTCAATTCAGAAATGAAGAATCACTTTCTTTACTTAGCTTGAGATAAAAACGGAGCTGTCGCTTTAGATGATTGAATCATCCGGGCGAAGCTCCGTTTTTGTTATCTAAAATTTACCCTCAAGAGGCTTCATCGCTCTTTCAAGTATGCCGTTCATATACGCTATTGATATACCGTAATTTGTCATAGGTATGGTAGCTTCATTTGCATACTTCATTCTGGCCTTCATCTGGTTTTCATTTAACATGCATGCACCGCAGTGAATTATTATCTTGTATTCGGACAGATCTTTTGGAAACGCTCCTCCGCTTGTAAGTTCAAACTTCAACGCATCTTCATCCTGCAAACCTGTGAATTTTCTGACCAATCTCGGTATTTTCACACTTCCTATATCTTCACATTGTCTGTGATGTGTACAGCCCTCACTTATAAGTATTTTATCTCCTTCTTTAAGTGTGTCTATAACTTTTGCAGCATTATAAAGATTGTAAAGAGCCCCCTTATAGTTGGCAAATATTATTGAAAATGAGGTAAGAGGTATGTTTTGAGGTATCAGTTCATCCACTTCTTTAAACACCTGTGAATCACATACCACCAAGGCAATATCATTAAATTTTTTAAGTGTAGCTTCTATCTCATTCACCTGAACCACTACCGCAATGCCATGTCTGTCAAGAATTTCTCTTATTACCTGTTGCTGCGGTAAAATAAGTCTACCCTTCGGTGCTGATGAATCTATAGGTGTTACAAGCATTATAATATCACCTTCCTTCATCATATCACCGAGTATGGTCTTTTCTTTCTTTTCTTTCTTTTCTTTTCCAAGAACCTCAGACATCATATCTTTCAGCTTATCAATATTGATATTATTTAATGCGGAAACATATATATCAATTTTTTCATCTTTTCTATGCTCATCTGCTATAGAGTCACATTTATTTCCTACAACAAGACATCTCTTTTCTTTTATCTTTTCTAAAAATTCAAGCTCATCATCACTAAACTCACTTCCAGCATCCACTACAAAGAGTATAAGATTGGCCCGATCTATATATTCCAGACTCTTTTCCACTCTTAAATTTCCAAGACTGCTCTTATCGTCAAGTCCCGGTGTATCCACAAGTACCACAGGACCGAACGGCAAAAGCTCCATACTCTTTTTTACCGGATCTGTAGTAGTTCCGCCGATATCTGATACTATTGCAATATCCTGTGAGGTTATAGCATTTATCAAGCTTGATTTTCCAACATTACAGCGACCGAAAAGACAAATAGTCGCTCTCTCTCCCATCGGTGTACTATTCATATCAGAACCTGAAATCCCTTGCATTTGTAGTCTCAATTTCATTTATATACTGAATTGCTCTTTCCTTTACCTTCGGATTGCTTACCTTTTCAATCTCCGATTTTATCATCTTCATTCCATGCTCTTTAGTCTGATCGGATGCATAATCGGTCATATATTCACTGAGAGTCATAAGAGCATTCGGATGACAGCAGTTTATAATCTGTCCGCTCTTGCAAAGGCTCATAAATCTGTCGCCTGTTCTGCCTTCTCTGTAGCAGGCGGTACAAAATGAAGGTATATGTCCCATTCCCATGAGCCAGTCCACAACCTCATCCAAAGTTCTTTGATCCGATACATCAAACTGCTCCGAATCTGTAGGTCTGATTTCCTCCGTATATCCGCCTACTGAAGTTCTTGAAGCACCGCTTATCTGTGAAATTCCCACCTTCAAAGCTCTTTCTCTTACTTCCTGACTCTCTCTTGTAGAGATAATCATTCCGGTATAAGGAACCGCTATTCTTATACATGCAATAATCTTTTCAAAAGTATCATCATCAAGCCCGTTGTCAAAAGCATCCGGATCTATATCATCGGCTCTTTTAATTCTAGGTACACTTATAGTATGAGGTCCTACTCCGAATGTCGCTTCCAAGTGTTCCCCATGCATCAAAAGTCCTGCAAACTCATATTTATATGACTCCAGTCCGAAGAGTACTCCAAGACCTACATCATCAATTCCACCCTCCATGGCTCTGTCCATAGCCTCTGTATGGTATATATAATTATGCTTCGGTCCTGTAGGATGAAGGCTCTCATAAGATTCTTTATTATAGGTCTCCTGGAAAAGTATATATGTTCCGATTCCGGCTTCATGAAGCTTTTTATAATTTTCCACTGTAGTGGCTGCAATATTTACATTTGCTCTTCTTATAGCACCGTTTTTATGTTTTATACTGTAGATGGTCTTTATGGATTCAAGTATATACTCAATAGGGCTGTTTATCGGGTCTTCACCTGATTCTATGGCAAGTCTCTTATGTCCCATGTCCTGAAGTGCAATTACCTCATTCTTTATCTCTTCCTGAGTAAGTTTCTTTCTGGCTATATTTTTGTTCTTTGCATGATATGGACAGTATACACATCCGTTTACACAGTAGTTTGAAAGATAGAGAGGTGCAAACATTACTATTCTGTTTCCATAAAAAGTCTGCTTTATCTCTCCGGCAAGAGCATAAATCTTTTCTATGATTTCCTTGTCCTCACAGGCAAGAAGTACGGATGCCTCTCTATGATTAAGCCCTTTGGCTATAATACCTTTCTCCGTTTTTTTCGGTCTTGCTTTTTCAAGGTATTCTTCTATCAAAGGAATATTGTTTTTATTTTCCTCGGCAAACTTTAATGTCTCCAATATTTCTTCATGGTTTATAAATTCTTCGGCGTTCCTTGATTTTACATCGTATTTAAACATTTATAATCTCCTCTTACTTTTGCAACTCCGTAACCTATATTGTTGATTCTGTTGGTAATACATCCGATACAGTGAGCGGCTTCATCTCCTGTACATACCTTTCCGTCATATAGTTCATATTTTTTTCTTGTTTTCAGCGGTGAAAGATTCGGCATCACCACATTTGCACCTGCAAGTATTCCCTTCTCTCTCCCCAGATTGTCCAATGTACTTAAGGAAGTCGTTGCCGGTATTAGCATATTCGGTCTCATTATTCTAAGAATAGCTATTAAAAATAAAGTCATTTGAATACTTCCGCTTTTTTCATCCTTAAACGCAGTATCATGGTGTGGTATAAAAGGTCCTATACCGCACATCTGCGGTCCGAATTCTTCTATAAACTTTAAATCCTTAGCCAATGTAAAAGAACTTTGATACGGTGAGCCCACCATAAATCCGCACCCTACCTGAAATCCGATATCTTTTAAAGCTTTAAGACAGTTCATTCTGTGTTCGAATGACATCTGCTTAGGGTGAAGTTTCTTATAATGTTCTTTGTCCGCAGTCTCATGTCTCAAAAGATATCTGTCTGCACCTGCGTCAAACATTTTCTGATAGTCTTCTTTCTCATATTCTCCCAAAGAAAGTGTAACGGCAACGTCCTTATACTTTTCCTTGATTTTCTTTACAATACTACATATATAATCCGGTTCAAATTTTCCGTCTTCACCTCCCTGCATTACAAAGGTTCTGTAACCGAGCCTGTATCCTTCATCCGCACATTCAAGTATTTCTTCTTCGGTGAGCCTGTAGCGGTCACAATTTCTGTTTGAATGTCTTATTCCACAATAATAACAGTCGTTTTTGCAAATATTGCTTATCTCTATCAAGCCTCTGAGATACACATCTTTACCGTAATTTGCATCGCCTATAATTCTTGCCTTTTTACTGATATAATCAAATACCTCTTCGTTCAAATTCTCTACAAGATATTTGTATTCTTCAAGGCTAAGGCTTCTTTCTTTTTCTAATCTTTCTATCAGAGCAATGCTTTTGTCAATTTCCAATTGTCTGTCATATTCGGTATTTTTAAAATTCGTCTTATAAAGTGATATATCTTTAGCCATTTACGTCACCCACATTTGAATAAGCGGTTTTTATACTTACCCCCTTTAATTTCCCGATTTTGCCTGACAAACTTGAAACCACATTATTAGGTGCGTCGAGAGCAACCGACAACACACTTATACCTCTTTTATGATAGGGTATACCCATCCTTCCGATAATATGATCTCCGTACTCATGCAATAAATCATTGAGTTCTTTTACAGAATCCCTGTCCTCCACAATTATTGCCATCAATGCTACTCTGTTATCCATATTTCCCCTTTATAAATAATAGATTTTTGTATCAAAAAAACCCAAAGCCTCGGTGGCTTTGGGTGCTCAAATAAATGTGCCTTGGCACAATCTTATACATTCACAAACCACCTTTCAAGTCAGATACAGTATAAAGATCCCGTCTTCCCTGTTAGGAGCATCTGTATACAATGTAAATCCTTTTTAGCGGTTTGTCAATATGTATAGTATCGTTACTTTTATAACTATATTCTTTTATATCTGTCTTAATCATCTATCTCCGAGCTGCTTGATATTATCGCACCGCTTGAAGCATCGATATCGTAGTCGTATTCTACATTTCCAACCTTAAACTCAATCTCATAAACTCTTACACCGTCATCTGTATCAAGTTTTACTTTTGTAAAACTTGCACCGCTAACACCGGCATGCGAAAGTGCTATCTGCTTTGCTCTGTCTACTGAGATAACTGAAGCTGTCTGTGCCTGTGTAGGCGCTGTCGGCTGAGGTTGTGTAGCCGCCTGTGTAGTTGCCGAACTCTGTGGCTGTGTAGCCGCCTGTGTAGGTGCCGCATAGTTTTCAATATCCTGATCAAATGACACTATTGCACCTGTTGCAGAGTTAATTTCATAATCGTACTCAACATTACCGCTGTAGAATTCTATATCATAAACCTTTACACCGTCCTCATAATCAAGCTTTGCCTTTACAAATGATACGCTTCCTGCTGAAACTCCTGCATGAGACATAGCTATTTCTTTAGCCTTTTCTATGCCTATATCTCCGGCAGTGTTATTTGACTGTGCGGCTGTTGTAGCAGGTGCGACAGTTGCTGCAGGCTGCGTCGGAGCAGGCTGTGGTGTTGTGGCGGCTGCAGTACTGTTCTCTACAGCAGCGCTTGTAGCGATTCCTTTTTTTCTTGCATCTTCATCTATATCTTCAATAGCATCTGCAATATTTTCCCAGATACTGTCATCGGAATCATAATCAACTATATCTCTGATATCTATGCCCTTTTGTACAACCAGACTTGCAATCTCACTTACTTTCATCTTGGCAAGTTCTTTTGCATCCAGAGAAGTGTCTTTAGCGGCGAGATTCAGTACAAATACCGCCTTTCCAATGGATATATTGTTTTCTGCGGCAAACTTTTTAGCGTCAACAGTAGTCTTTACGGTCTGATTAATAACTGTTGCCTGTACCGAATTGGTTGAAAGAGCGGTATTTATATCATTTAACACCTCCGCCTTAACTTTGTTTGCCTTGTCTTCGTTATCATTTCTTACGGTTACCAAAATACCTGTATTGTCATTTTGGATATAACCCTTTTGAACCATTGAACCTATAAGTGCATTAACTGCAACCTTAAGCTCGGTATTCTTAAGATTCATACCGTCAATAACGGCGGCACCGTCCTGATTTGTGGACTGAACTTCTAAAACCTTATTCTTTTTGTTTGTTACAATCTCAACTCCCGGATTTACGTCAATATCCACATGTGAATCCGGAACATAGTTATTTCCGTAATACGGAACACCTACAACTCCTACTGCAAACAGCACACAAGCGGCAGCCGCCACTCCTACAAATCCCTTACCGAATATATTAAACTTCTTCTTCATTCCTTTTTCAATCCTTTCTGCGTCAACAGAAACGATATTTTCAGAAATTCTTTTAAACATATCCTCGGGAATCATTCCCGATACAGCAGTGTCGAGCTTCTTCTCAATTTCTTCCCTTTTCATCAAAAGCCCTCCTCTTCCAAGTATTTCTGCATCTTCCTGACAGTCCTGTTGTACTTTGAAAGCACGGTATTTATGGACATATCAAGTAATTCCGCTATTTCACGATTTTTCAGACCTGCCACCGCATGTAGCAAAAGTATCATTCTCTCATTATCGTCCAACTTATTTATCGTTGTTTTAAGAATAATACGCTCACTCAGATCTTCCACAAAGGAAAAATCCTGTTCCGGCAAATCGTTATCATCTTCTAAACTACCCTCTTTTTTTCCGTCACGAATCTTCATAAGTGCAAAATTTCTTGCTATTGTAAAGATCCATGCCATCGGTTTATCGTATGAGGTGTAATCTGCTGCCTTTTGATAGATTTTCAAAAAAGTATCCTGCAAAATATCCTCTGCATCATGAGTATTCTTTGTTATTGAAAGGGCAAAGGCATATACACTTTTATGAGTTTTTTCATATAAAGTATGTAAAGCCTCCATACTTCCCTTTGCGATATCTTTTATAAGTTTATCATCCACCGTCGACGAAGCTTTTGATCCCTCCTCCAAGACCGCCACAAAATTAAGCATCTAATAATCATCCTTTCACTATATTAATGCATGAGAATATCATTTTATTGCATGCTGTTGCAAATTTTTTTTAAAAACTTTTTCTCATCAGTACTATACAGAATATTGCAGTAAATATTTCCGCCGCCAAAAATGAGCTCCATACTCCTGTTATTCCGAAAATCCCCGGTAAGATAAGTGCAAATACAATTATTGCCACTATACCTCTTGATATTGCTATAAGAGAGGACTCTTTTCCTCTTCCTGTAGCACTGTAAAATCCCGCCGTAATAATATTAAATGCGGCAGGTATAAATCCTATAAAATAAATTCTGATACCCGGAATTGCATAATTTGCCAACACATCGGAATTTTCATTGTTAAATGCAGCTATAATGTTTGGAGCAAATGCCATAACTACTGCAACCAAAACTACTGCTATAATCATACCTACAGAAAGTGAATACATATAAATTTTCTTTAAGTCTTTCTTTTCACCTTTACCGAAAGTTTCACTTGCCACGGGCTGTAATCCTTGTGATACACCGTTTAGCATCGCCACTCCCACCAAGGCGGAGTTTGCTATAACTCCATATGCCGCAACCGCTATATTACCTACAAGTGAGAGCAGTATAAAGTTAAATACTGTTGTTATTATTCCGTTTGAAATCTCACCTACAAATGCCACCAGGCCGAGACTGCATGATAAAATCAATTTTTTTACTGAAGGCAAATTAAAGCAAAAACGCACATTATTCTTTTTTGACAAATAATGTACCATACAGATACTCATACTTACTATCGGTGATATTCCTGTTGCAAGTGCCGCACCTGCCATACCCATACCTACGGGAAACATAAGTATGTAATCAAATATTATATTAAAAATTCCGCTTATGAGTGTTGCCGCCATAGCAATCCTCGGTGAGTTGTCATTTCTCACAAACGCTGTAAATGTAAAATTCAACATAAAAAACGGCGAGAAGCAAAGAATAATACGTGCATATGTGTGAGTTACATTTACTATTACTTCATCCGCACCGAACATCTTAAGTACAACATCAGGAACAAAAATACCCAAAATTAAAAAAGGTAAGCTGAATAAGAAGCTCCAGAAAAATGAATTTGAAAAATATTTATCCGCACTGTTTTTATCACCTAGTGACTTTAATAATGTGTACTTTGTTGCAGAACCTATTCCGATCATGGCTCCTATAGCAAAGGTTATAGCAAATATCGGTAAAACAAGATTTAAACCTGTTATGCCGTTTGCCCCTTCCGCCATTGATATAAAAATAGTATCCGCCAATACATAACATGATGTACCTGTTGTAGCAAGGATATTGGGCAGAATATATCCTCTAAGTTTTTTTTCAATCATAAAAGACTCTCCTGTCGTAGTTATCGAATTATATCATAAATATTCTGTAAGCTCAATCAATGTCAAATTTATTGCATAAAAAATAGCAGTCATAGACTGCTACTTTTATATATCAAAGATGGTATTATACTAACTCAAGTAAAACTTCCATAGCTGCATCGCCCTTACGAAGACCGATCTTAACTATTCTTGTGTATCCACCGTTACGATCTGCATACTTAGGACCGTACTCATCGAAAAGCTTCTTTGCAAGGTCAA
>CAKAQP010000006.1 GCA_916720285.1 uncultured Lachnoanaerobaculum sp.
TCCAGACTTCCTGTGAAATATTGGCCATAATCATAATATCCTATATTTAACAAGTCACCTTTTTTTAACATAAAAACATATCTCTCAAATCTTCTACATTCCTTACAATGTAATTTGCGCCTTCAAACTCCTCCAAGCCGCCATAACCGTAAAGTACTCCGATACTCTTAAGACCTGCATTACCTGCACCTACTATATCATGGCTCTTGTCTCCTACCATTATAGCAAAGCCCCTGTCCATTATTTTGTTTGTCTCAAGCACATACTCAATAACTGCAGTCTTTGTAGCCCTCTTTGTGTTAAAGTCTCCGTCGGAACCGCCTACAAATGTAAAATATTTTTCCAGTCCGAAATGCTCGATTACTCTTTTTGCCTCTCTTTCAGGCTTTGAAGTCGCCACATAAAGCTTATATTCTTTTGACAAGCTATTAAGCATCTCTTCTATACCGTCATAAAGCTCACATTCAAATATACCTACAGATCTGTAATAATCGTGGAATACATCAAGCGCCTCTTTATATTGCTCCAAACTGAATCCGTAAAGATTTGTATAGCTCTCCACCATCGGAGGTCCTACAAACTTTTTCAAGTCATCAAGTTCCTCATATATACCGAAGTGCTCAAGTGATTTTTGTACGCCCTTTGTAATACCGAGGTCTGACCTTACTATAGTTCCGTCCAAATCAAATAAAATATGCTTTTGCTTCATTACTGCTCCTTAACCAAAGAAGGTTTTAACTTTAATCCTACCTTCTCTATTCTTGCATGATCCATTTTCTTTACTGTCAGTATAATATTGTCAAATGTGATAACCTCTCCCTCTACGGGCAATCTTCCAAGCTTCTCCATTATGATTCCGCCAATAGACTCATACTCCTCCGAACTAAGTTCCAGTCCGATTCTGTCATTGACATCATCCAGATTTGTTGAACCGTCTATAAGGTACTCCGTTTCGGAAATCTTTGTTATCCCTTCATCCTCTTCGGCATCAAACTCATCTCTGATTTCACCTACAATCTCTTCAAGCATATCTTCCAGAGTAATCAGTCCTACAGTGGTACCATATTCATCCAGTACTATTACTATATTGGCACCGGTCTTTCTCATATCCACCATAAGTGATGAAGTCTTTTTATATTCATAGGTATAGAGGGGTTCTCTCAAATGTTCCTTTACGGAAAAATTCTCCTTGTCCTCTATCAGAAGAAAGTCTTTTACATTAAGTATTCCGATAACATTATCAGGGCTTTCCTCATACACCGGTATTCTTGTGTATTTCTCTTCTCTGAAGATTTTAAGTATCTCTTCATAAGAGGATTCCACAGATACCATCACCATATCGACTCTCGGGAGCATTATATCTCCTGCAACCGTATCTCCGAAGTCCACCACATTTACAATCATCTTCTTTTCTTCTTTTTCAATAACTCCGTCCTCATGGCTGACCTCCACCATTGCTCTAAGCTCGTCCTCGGTCACCATATTATTGTCATCATTGTTTTTTATAAATAATGAAATAACTATTCCTGCCACTTTATTTACCACATAGATTGCAGGTGTCAAAACAATGACCAATAGGGAAATGATACCTATATATTTTAATGCCATATCCTCTGCATTTTTTGATGCTACATTTTTTGGTGTAATCTCTCCGAATACAAGTATAAGAAATGTCAAAACACCTGTGGCAACACCAACCAAACTGCTGCCGAACACCTTTAATGTAAGTGTTGTGGACAGTGCCGAAGCGGAAAGGTTTACTATATTATTTCCAATCAAAATAGCGGAAAGCATCTTATCCGTATTTGCTGTGATTTCTAAAACCTTTTCAGCTCTTTTATCACCGTTTTCCGCCAAATTTCTTATTCTTAATTTATTTGAAGTCATGAGGGCTGTTTCAGCAGATGAAAAGAATGCTGAAGCAGACAATAATAATACCAAAATGACTAACTGTAATATGTCACTCGTTTCCAAAATTTCTCCTATAATCGAATTACTCTTCTTCTGATACAATATCCGGCAATATTTCTTTTGTTTTTTTCTTTACTCCAAAAGGCATTATCAGACTGCCAAACAATATAAATATATCTCCCAGATTAAAAATCACCTTATCGGCACCCTTAGTCTTTATACGTATATAATCCACCACATAGCCTCTTGTAAATCTGTCAAAGATATTGCTAAGTGAACCTGCAATAATAAGGCTTAAAGACAGCTTTCTGATTGTATTTCCCTTTTTGGGAAGTAAAACAGAAAGAAGTCCCACCAGTATTGAAGTAATAAATACCGGAACATACTTTACTATTTTCTTCCTTTTCTTAAGCTTTCCAAACACAAAGCCGTCATTGTGAAATTTATCTATTTCTATCTTTTTTGCAAAAGTTCTCGGCAGTTCTTTTTTATCCATTGAATTTACTGCATATTTCAAGACTATATCAAGACCTGCAAGTATCGGTATCAAAACAGCAAACATATATCCTCCTATATATTTCTGAACACTATATTCGGACTACCCTTATGCTCCAAATAATCTCTTGTAATAATAACTTTACCGATATTTTTATCCTTCGGTGTCTCATACATTATATCGAGCATAAACTCCTCTATAATGGAGCGAAGTGCTCTTGCACCCGTATCCTTTTTCATAGCCTGTTCGGCAATCCAATCCATTGCATCATCATCAAATGAAAGCTCCACTTCATCCAGCTCCAAAAGTCTCTTATACTGTTTCAAAATAGCATTCTTAGGCTCTATGAGGATTTTCTTGAAAGCTTCCTTATCAAGTTTTGAAAGTGTACATATAACAGGTAATCTTCCTATAAACTCAGGTATCATACCGAATTTTCTGATATCCTCATTGGTTACCTTTGCATAGAGATTTTCATCATTATCATATTTATCTTTAAGATCCGAGTTAAATCCCATGCTTGTATTTTTTTGAAGTCTTTCCTTTATAATATCATCAAGTGCCGGGAAAGCTCCTCCACAGATAAAGAGTATATTATCTGTATTCACAGTCTCCATAGGTGCCATAACATTCTTTTGGTTTGTACCTACAGGAACCTCAACCTTACTGCCTTCCAAAAGCTTTAAAAGTTCCTGTTGTACACTCTCACCGCTTACATCTCTTGAATTGGTATTTTTCTTTTTTGCAATCTTGTCTATCTCATCTATAAAAACAATACCGCATTCAGCCCTTTCCACATCATTACCTGCTGAAAGCAAAAGCTTTGATATAACACTTTCTATATCATCACCTATATATCCGGCCTCGGTAAGAGAGGTGGCATCTGCTATAGCCAAAGGTACATTAAGAAGCTTTGCAAGAGTCTTTACAAGATAAGTCTTTCCGCTTCCTGTCGGTCCTATCATAAGGATGTTTGACTTATCAACTCTTGTTCCTTCCTTGTCTTTGTCTAAAAATATTCTTTTGTAATGATTGTATACGGCAACCGAAATTATTCTCTTAGCCTGATCCTGACCTATTACATATTCATCCAACATTTCTTTTATCTTATGCGGCGCAGGTATATCCTTCATTGTAAAGAGCGGCTCTGTTCTCTTCTCGTCCCTTTTCTTTACTCTGGCTCTTTCAGGTATGGGATTCAAATTCATATTCGGTATTGTAAAGCTGCCAAGGTCCACATTTTTTAAATCATCCATATTGATTTTTGACATATTGGTAAGCTTACTCATATCCATACTCTGCATAGAGTTGAAGGTTTTCTGTATACAGTCGGGGCAGATATCTATACCGCCCGGCATTGATATCATCGTACCGGTCTTTGATTCCGGTCTCCTGCACATATAACAAATTTTTTCATAATTATTATTTTTATCATCTTTATCGTTTTTATTATAATCTATCTTGTCTTCCATTTTTCCATTCCTAATGTTTCAAACAGTTTTATGTTATTCTAGCACAAAAAGAAAAAATGTGCCATATTATGGAAATACGGCACATTTTTATATTTATAAAACCTTACTAAGGAAGGTCTTCAATCTTTCATTTTTTGGATTTGTGAAGAATTCCTCCGGTGCGTTCTCTTCCACGAACTCACCTTCATCAAGGAAAACCACTCTGTTTGCCACCTCTCTGGCAAATCCCATCTCATGTGTTACCACTACCATGGTCATCTTCTGCTGTGCAAGATCCTTCATAACTGTAAGTACTTCTCCTACCATCTCGGGATCAAGAGCTGAAGTAGGCTCATCAAAGAGCATTACATCAGGCTTCATGCAAAGTGCTCTGACTATAGCAACTCTTTGCTGCTGTCCGCCTGAAAGCTTTGAAGGGTATTCATTTGCTCTGTCTGCAAGTCCTACTTTTTCCAAAAGGCTCATTGCATACTCAGTTGCAGACTCTTCGTCAACCCCCTGAAGCTTCATCGGAGCTATGATTAAATTCTTAAGCACTGTCATATGTGGAAAAAGATTAAACTGCTGAAAAACCATTCCCATTTTCTGACGGTGTAAATCTATATTTACATCTTTTTTGCATATGTCCGTGCCTTCAAACAATATCTCACCGCTGTTTGCTTCCTCAAGTCTGTTCAAGCATCTCAGAAATGTTGACTTACCCGAACCGGAAGGACCGATAAGGCATACCACATCTCCTTTATTTATATCAAGTGATATATCTTTTAACACCTGCTTTTTATGAAAATGCTTGCTTAAGTTTCTTACTTCAATAAGTTTTTTACCTTCCACTTCTGGCCAACCTCCTCTCAAGTAATTTTACCAAATAGCTAAATAACATTACCATGATAAGGTAGAGTAGAGCAACTGCAAGGAAAGGCATCATTGCCGAGTATGTTCTGCTTCTTATAACATCTCCTGCCTTTGTAAGGTCCTCCAAAGCAATATAGCCTGCTACTGAGGTCTCCTTCATCAAAACAATAAACTCGTTTGCAAGAGTAGGCAATACATTCTTTATAGCCTGTGGCATTATTATATTTATCATTGTTTGAGGATAACTGAATCCCAAACTTCTTCCGGCTTCCATCTGTCCTTTCGGTACGGAGTTTATACCTGAGCGGAATATTTCAGCCTGATATGCTCCCGAGTTTATACCGAATGCCAGTATTGCGGCAAAGCTCTTATCTATTCTTACAGAACTGAATATAACAAAGTATATTATAAGGAGCTGAACTACTACAGGTGTTCCTCTTATAACCGTAAGATATATATTACAAAGAAAATTAAGGAATTTTAAACGCTTTGTATTGTCATATATATTCCTTACAACAGCCACACTAAATCCAAGTAAAAAACCAAGGATTACCGCAAAGAATGTTATCTCTAATGTGACTACAAGTCCCTTCAAAAGTGACAGCCATCTGTCATCCGTTATAAAATTTAAAATAAATTGTGATTTTAACTCTTCAAACATATTAATCGGCCTTGATATATTTTGCAATAATGCTGTCTACTGTTCCGTCAGCCTTTAACTCTGAAAGCGCCTTGTTAACCGCATCTGAAAGTGCTGTATTACCTTTTTTGATTGCAATGGCATATTCTTCTTCTGCATATGCCTCATCTAAAGTCTTAAGTCCGCTTGTCTCTTCAACAAACTTCTTTGCCACCTCACTGTCGATAACTACCGCATCTATCTTTCCCTGGCTGAGTGCCTGAACCGCATCCATACCCTTTGCATATCTCTCAACAGTTGCATCCTTTATGTCACTTACCAAAATATCACCTGTAGTACCTGTCTGTACACCAAGTGTCTTGCCTTCAAGATCTGCACCTGAAGCTATAGTCGAATCATCTTTTACAATGATAAGCTGCTTTGATGTTGTATATGTGTCTGAAAAATCAACGCTCTGCTTTCTCTCATCTGTAGCAGAGATACCTGCAATACCTACATCTGCTTTACCTGATGTTACCTCAAGGATAACGGAATCAAAAGCTATATCCTCCACTTCAACTTCAAGTCCGAGCTTACTTGCTATAGCATCGGCAATCTCCATATCAATACCTACAATCTTATCTCCGTCGTGGTACTCATATGGCGGAAACTCCGCATTTGTTGCCACTATAAGCTTTCCCGACTGTATAGTTTTTACTTCTCCTGAAGCTGTATCTGCCGCACTCTCATTTGCAGCCTTTGTTTCTGCAGTCTTTGCACCGCCACATGCCACCAAACTTGTTGCCATCAATCCCGATATAACCAATGCTAATATTTTCTTCTTCATAATATCCTCCATTTGTATACTTATCAATCGCTATTGCATAATAATACACTCTTTTTTATAAGAATGCAATAGTATTTTTAAAATCAACATAGGAAAAGACTCTAACTCTGTATTTTTATAAGATGAATCATCTTAACCTTACCGGTTTATACAAAATTAGAGTCCTAAATCCCAGCGTTTCATACCCCATAAATGCAATATATTTCCTCAGCTTATACTGCTGCTGAAGTCAAATATTTTTCTATCTCGTTCACGGCATGTTCTTCATCATTACCGTCTGCTGATATGTATACCTCTTTGCCATCACCAAACTTCAATGTCATCATGCCCATGATACTTTTTGCATTTACTTTTTTAGTACCACTTTCAACATAAATCCTGCTTTCAAACTGGCTGGCCACCTGTACTAGCATAGCTACCGGTCTGGCTTCAGTTTTTGCATCAATTGCAACCTTAACTGACTTCCTAACCATTTTCTCTCCTTACTTGTTCTCTTAACTGGCTTGCGATGTTCGAGAGTTTACGCAACCTATGATTAACCCCACTTTTCCCGAGCTGTGGACTAATCATTTTTCCAAGTTCCACCAATGAAGCATCAGGATTTTCCAGTCTGGCATTGGCTACCGCCTCCAGATTTGATGTCAATTTATCAAGTCCCATCATCTCTTTAATAAGTTGTATATCCTCAAGTTGAGAAAGTGATGCAGAAACCGTTTTATTGATATTTGCAGTCTCGCAATTCACTTTTCGATTTACATCGTTTCGCATTCCTTTTAAGATTCGAATATTTTCGAAACTCATAAGTGATGTAGGCGCTTCCATCAGACCAAGTGCCAATGATATTTGCTCACTGTCCTTTATGTATACTACATAAGCTTTTTTTCTTACAGTAATTTTAGGTAATAATGACAAGTCTTCCATCAATTCCTTTAAAACAAGTGCATCCTCCATAGTTGAACATACTATCTCAAGATGATATCCTTTTTCAGGATCCGTTATTGAGCCTGAGGACAGAAACGCTCCTCTAAAGAAGGCCTTTTTACAACACGAATTCAGTAAGACCGTATTACTGCCAAGCGGCAAATCGTCTACCAACTCTTGATTTTTAAGAAGCTTTATAGCTTTAAGCACCTCTTTGGCTCCTGCACTGTCTACAATACTCACAGAATATAGACGTTTACGTCTAACCAAAGTACTATTGCTTATCACTACATCTGTATTTATATTAAATGTTTTTTTTATTAATGTAAAGTACTTTCTGGCAAGTCCTGAAAATTCAGTGTTTATTTTTAAAGACAATTCACCATTTTGTGATAAAGAAACAGTACCAATGAAGTAAACAATTGCCAAAATTTCTGCAAGTATGCAATGCCTAACCGTAGGAATTATCCTAGCGATTTCATTTTTCACTTCTGAAGAAAATGTCATCCGTTCTCCTATCTTTGTGAAATTCTTGAAATATTTTTGCCCATATCTCTGTGTTCCAGTCTGACACCGATACCCTCTATATTATCAAGTCTTTCTTTAAGAGCCGCAGCAATAGCTACCGAACGGTGTTGTCCGCCTGTGCAGCCTATGCCTATTACCAAAGCGCTCTTACCCTCATCAATATATCTGGGTATCAAAAATTTAATCATATCATCAAGCTTATCAAGAAAAATATCCGCATCATTATTTGAGAATACATAATCCGAAACTTCCTTTTCTTCACCGGTTTTCAGCCTGAGCTTTTGATCGTAAAAAGGATTCGGTAAAAATCTTACATCAAATAAAAGATCGGGATCATCAGGTATACCGTACATATATCCGAATGAAAGCACTGTAACAAAAAGATTATTAAAAGACTTTCCGTCAACATAGATTTTTTTAAGTTCCTGTTTCAACTCTTTAGTCAAAAATCTTCCTGTATCAAGTATCCGATCCGCCCTCTCTCTTAAAAATGCCAATCTTTCTCTCTCAAGATTTATTCCGTCTATAAGTCTGCCCTCTGCAGCTAAAGGATGATTTCTTCTGGTCTCTTTATATCTTTTTATCAATGTTTCATCATCCGCCTCAAGAAAGAGAATTTCCATATTGATTTTTTTATGGCTAAGTTCATCAAATACTTCCTGTAATCCGTTAAGTCCGCTTCTGATATCAATACCCAGAGCTATGCCCTTCATGCCTCGTTCGGATTCGATTGTCAAATCTACAAAATTTAATAAAAGCTCAACAGGCAAATTATCGACACAGTAATATCCGAAATCCTCAAACATCTTTAATGCAACAGTCTTACCTGAACCGGACATTCCTGTTACAATTATCATCTTCATATCAAATCATCCTTACTTCACATTCAAGTTTTACACCGAACTTTTCATACACTTCACTCTTTATATGTTCTATCAGCTTCTTTATATCATCAGATGAGGCATTGTCATAATTTATTACAAAGCCGCAGTGTTTTTGAGATACTGCAGCACCTCCGAGTCTGAAGCCTCTAAGTCCTGCATCATCTATAAGTTTACCTGCAAAATACCCTTCAGGTCTCTTAAATGTGGAACCTGCACTGGGATACTCCAGCGGCTGTTTTTCACTTCTCCTGTTGTTTAAATCCTCTATTTGTGCTCTTATTTCATCCCTATTGCCATACACAAGTTTAAGCTTTGCAGCCAGTACTATTTCCTTATTTGCTAAAATATTACTCTTTCTGTAACCGAGGTCAAGTTCCGAAACATCTTTCCATTTAATGCTTCCGTCAGGGCAAAGCACCTTTACTTCCTTCAGCACATTTGACATCTCTCCGCCATATGCACCTGCATTCATTACTATCGCACCGCCAAGACTTCCCGGTATACCACAGGCAAATTCAAATCCTGTAAGTGAATTTTCCATAGCATAATCACTTATCTTATCAAGTCCCACTCCGGCACCTGCTTCTATAATATTGCCCTCATGTGTAATACTGTTATTCAAACCGACCGTGGAGATAATCACTCCGTCATAGCCTTTATCATCCGCCAGTATATTGCTGCCTTTTCCAAAAATATAATATTTTAAGTTTCCTCTCTTTATTATATCCATACACAGGCTCAGTTCTTCCTCAGTGACAGGAGTGAGAAAATAATCACACTCTCCTCCTACTTTAAAAGTAGTATGCTTTTTTAACAATTCACCGGTTTTGCAATTTTCACCGAGGATACTTTTAAAATCCATCTGCATTTTGTCTCCGCTACTATTTTTACTATCAATCTTTTCCGGCTATATTTGCCTGTACTCTATTGTAGAGTTCCTGTGCCGCATTGTATCCCATCTGCTTCTGTCTGTGATTTACAGCCGCGGTTTCTACAATGATTGCCAGGTTTCTACCGGGTCTTACAGGTAAAACATGACATACCACCTTGTTTCCCAAGTACTCTATATAATTATCCTCAAGTCCGAGTCTGTCATAGTCCTTATTTTTTACCCAATCTTCAAGCTGTATCACCAGATCAATTGACTGGGTATCCTTAACACTGAGTACACCGAATAACGCCTTTACATCTATAATTCCTATTCCTCTAAGCTCAATAAAGTGCTTTGTTATATCAGGTGCCGTTCCTACCAAAGTCTGCTGTGAAACCTTTCTGATTTCCACAACGTCATCGGATACAAGTCTGTGACCTCTCTTTACAAGCTCAAGAGCCGCCTCACTCTTTCCGATACCGCTGTCTCCGGTTATAAGTACTCCTTCACCGTATACATCAACCAAAACACCATGTATTGAAATCACCGGAGCCAATTGTACATTAAGCCATCTTACAAGCTCTGAGGTAATATAAGTTGTAGACTGTTCAATACCGAGACATGGCACACCATAATGTACACAGTAAGAAATCATATCCTCATCCGGCTTTATTCCTCTTGCATATAGTACACATGGAACCTTATATGAAAGCAACTTATCATAAGTTTCCTTTCTCTTTTCGTCATTTAATGTCTGAATAAATGCGTTCTCCACATTACCTATTATCTGCACTCTTTCACTGTCAAAATGATCAAAGAAACCTGCCAGCTGTAATGCCGGTCTGTTTATATCAGGATGCTTCAATATTATAGATTCCGTATCTATATCCGGTGTAAAGTTTTCCAAATTCAAATCCTTTATAAGTTCCTTGATTGTTACGTTTCCTCCCATAGTACCTCCTATCATGATTCCCCCTATCTTAAGACTTATCCCAAAAGTTCAAGCAATTCCTCTTTTGAAATATTTGCCAAGGATATGCCCTCTTCAAAGTTTAATACTCTGTCCGCCAAATCCTTCTTTGACTCTTGAAGCTTAACTATTTTCTCTTCTATAGTTCCCTTTGCAATAAGTCTGTAAACCGTTACTTTATTTTTTTGCCCTATTCTGTGGGCTCTGTCGGTAGCCTGATTTTGTGCCGCAAAGTTCCACCATGGATCATAGTGAATAACAATATCTGCACCCACAAGATTAAGGCCTGTACCTCCCGCTTTCAAAGAAATCAGGAATACATTTGTACCGTCATTGTTAAAATCATTTACAAGCTTAATTCTTTTTTCTTTACTTGTTGCACCTGTAATAACATAGCTGCTTATATCTTCTTCTTCAAATCTCTTTTTTATTATATCAAGCATTGAAGTAAATTGTGAAAATAAAAGAATTTTATGTCCTGCTTCTATACCGCTTTTTACAAGGTCGATACAGGTTTCAAGCTTGGCGGAATCTCCCGCATAATCCTCAAAAATAAGCCCCGGATCACAGCAAATTTGTCTTAGCTTTGTAATCTCCGACAATATTATCATCTTTGAACTGTTATATTCTTCATTGCCGTTTAATACATTTTTTAGTTTGGTAAGCTCTGTATCATATGCCAACTGCTGCTTTTTATCAAACCTTGATACTCTGACCTCTTCTATCTTATCCGGCAAATCCGTTGCCACTTCGGACTTAAGCCTTCTAAGTACAAAAGGGCCGATCATCTTTGAAAGAAGTTTTGCGCTTTCCTCATTACCGTCTTTTACTATCGTATTTTCATACTTTGATTTGAATGCATTATAACTGTACAAAAATCCGGGCATTATATAATCAAAAATACTCCAAAGTTCACTTAATCTGTTCTCTATCGGTGTTCCGGTCAAAGCATACTTTACATCAGCTTTCACAGTTTTTACCGCTTTTGCAACTCCGGTATTTTGATTTTTTATAAACTGAGCCTCATCAATTATCTGATGAGAAAATCTCATATCATGATACAGTGAAATATCCCTTCTTAGAGTATCATAAGAACTTATATATATATCCACAGCTTCGTGCTCTTCAATACTTCTTTGTCTTTCTTCTTTGGCAGCTGCAAGTACGGATACTCTAAGTTCACCTTTTGTATCAAATTTTGATATTTCCTCACTCCAATTATATACTAAAGATGCCGGACATACTATAAGAGCTTTTTTGAGCCTTCCGTTCTTTTTGGCATCTATCAAAAGAGAGATAATCTGCAGTGTCTTTCCAAGTCCCATATCATCTGCCAAAATCCCGCCAAATCCAAGTTCTTCCACAGAGCGCAACCATTTAAAGCCTTCTTTTTGATAGTTTCTTAAAACATTTGACACTTCAGCCGGCGGCACAAAATCCATGGTTTTCATATTGTCAAATTTCTCAATCAGTTTTACAAAGCTCTCGTCTCTTCTTTCTACCAGTTCATTATGCGCTTCCATCATTTCATCAACATATAGTGAACGATACAAAGGCACTGTAAGTGCACCGGTTCTCAAATCTTTCGGAGAAATTTCCAGTACATTCAACATCTCATTGAAATTCTTCATGTACTCGGAATCCATATTTATAAAAGATCCACTCTTTAAACGATAATATTTTTTCTTTTTTCTGTAACTTGTAACAATATTTGCAAGTTCCTCCGTACTCATATCCTTTGATAAGAATTCCAGTTGCAAAAGATTTGAATTTACAGATACTCCCACTCCCGCAGAAGGTTTTTTGTATACTCTGATATTATTGAAAGCCTCGCTTCCAAGTACCTTGCCGTATTTATTTAATCTGTCAATACCCGAAACCTTCAGCTCATAAAGTTCATCTTCAGTCTCTGCGCTCAGGAAATTCGGCTTATCCTCATAAGGAAGATATATCTTTAAAGCCTCTATTGCCTTTTCTTCCTGCTTTTGATTCCTTAAAAGCTCATTATCATTTCTCTCAAGTATTTTCCCGGATATAATATCCACTCTGCCTCCGGTATAAGCCGCTTCCGCTCTTCCCGTTACAATGTTATCTTCCATATCAAGATAATATGTAATTTCCGGCTTGTCAGGCACAAAACTCATTGCCTCGGGAGCATTATCTACTATATTCGCATAATCTTTTATACTTGGCAATACATTGGAATAAAACCTTCCTATATTTTTTCTTCCTATCTTTATCTCCCGATACCCATACCCTGAATCATTCATTGCTTTAAATATCTTCAGAAGATTTTCATCACATCTGTTAAGATAATTATCTTTAATGCAGTATACATAATTGTTTGATATAAACGACAGAGGAAAATCCACTTCCAAATTTATACCTGCAAACAGATCTCTGTCATAAATAGGATTTATCTCAACAGTAATCTTTTCATTGAAGTCTCTAAGTTCAATATCCGTAACAGTTTTCTTAGAAAAGTACTCTGTTGTCAGCTCTACTTTTTCTCCGAAAAGTAAGTTGAAAATATCATCTATATTTGCTCCGTCTACCTGTATTCTTGATACATTGAGACCTGTCTTTACATAATCAAGCAGTTTATAGCTTATAGAGGCCTCTGTATCCACAAGTTCTTCAATAAACTTTACATACTTTATACTCTTATCGTCAAATGCCGAATAACCAAGCTTAACACTGTCATTTTTCCCAAGAGGATAAATTTCATTATCTCTTAGTGCATCAACAAAATGTCTATAACTTTTTATCTGTACAAGTTTCTTTCTGCCGATTTTAAACTGTATATACAAACTGCTATCGTACTTGCTCTTATACGACATTATAAGCTTAGGTACTATATGTACAGGTTCTTCATTAAGGTCCGTTTCTTCATCAAAATGCGAAAGGAATGCCTCACCGAAGTAGTTGGTTTCATCTCCAAGCTCATGGCTGTCTAAATACGCATTTAAAAGAAATACTGTCGCAACCACATGTTCACAGTTCCTTGTATCATTAAGATACCCTTTAATTCTGTTTTTATCAAAGCATTTCGAACAACTACAATGTGCACTTCTTAAGCTGTCTTTGCCAAACTCTATATCCACTTCGCATCTTTCAGATGATTCAACTTTTGCAACCGCTATTCCACACACATTCGGATCCTGTGTATAATACCCATATGCATTTCCATATGCTATTATACCGTCACTTACATCAGTCAGACGTACCTGATTGTTTTTTATCAGCTCTTTTGCCTTTTTTGCAGTATCAGCAGACATAGAAAGGCTATCTATAATAGCCTCTCCGTCGAAGTATTTATAAATAGCCTTTTTCTCTTCCGTATCCGACGCGGATATCATATCCGCCTTTATATTTTCCATATCTTCTTTTTCTTTTTTTAAATCGCCTGCCGTTTTCAAGCCTTTAAGAAAACGAAAATCCATTTTTATTCCTCATTCTTTAATATATCGATAGCGGTACTGAGCTGATTGTCGGAATCGGTTCCTATCTTTGCACCTTCATTCAAATCAACTTCTATATCAGGCTTTATTCCTACCTTATGTAAGTCATAACCTGACGGCGGATAGTAATGCTGTGTAGTAATTTTAACTGCAGTACCGTCTCCAAGCGGAAGTACATTTTGTACTATACCCTTACCGAATGTAGTTTTTCCTACCACTTTACCCCACTCAAAGTCTCTGAATGTAGCTGTAAAAACCTCCGATGCGGATGCCGAGTTCTCATTTACAAGTACAACCATAGGAATCTTCAACTCATGACTTCCGTCAGAATAATATTCCTCTCTTTCTCCGTACTTATCTTCCGTATATAAAACCAATCCCTCAGGCAGAATATAATCAAGCATATCCACCACCTGATCAAGCAGTCCTCCCGGATTCCCACGAGGTCCACTATCAATTTTGTCATTCCCTGCGACTGCAACGACTCTATATTTGATTTAAACTGTTCTGATGTAACAGCATCAAACTGACTTACGGCTATATATCCGATATTGTTATCAAGCATTTTACCGGATACAGTCTCCACCTCTATAGATCTTCTTGTAAGGTCAAGTTCAACTTCTTTTCTGTCATCGCCTCTGAGGACTGTCATTTTAAAACTTGTGCCCTCTTCACCTCTGATTTTGGTCTTTACAAGTATATCCACATCCGTTCCGGCAACTTCCTCACCGTCAATCTTATGGATAATATCTCCGACCTGAAGCCCCGCATCATTTGCCGGACTGTTATCAAATATCTTTACAATAGTGATAATCTTAGTATTCGGGTTTTGCGAAACCACGGCACCTATACCCGAGTACTTACCCTCGGTATCTTCATTGAGCGCCTTGTATTCCTCCTTTGTATAATATACCGTATAAGGATCTCCCAGGCCGTTCATCATTCCGGCATAAATACCGTCTTCCACCTTTGTCATATCCTCATCAAAGAGAAAATATCTGTCTATAATATTTTGTAAAACCGATGTCTTTTCTTCTATTTTTTTATAGTCCAGCTTATTATTTCTCTTTAAAAATAGAGACAGTACATTTCCGTTATTGAACGCAAAAGCAAATCCCACATATACTAAAACAAACGATGTCATAATTCCCAGAATAAATCCTATAACCCCGTTCATTCTTCCTTTTCTTTTTTGATTTCTTTCCCGGTTTCTTTCTTCTCGTAAACTCGGTCCTTCCATGCCGGCTCTTCCTTGTTGCCTTTCATTAATATATTTCTCATAGTCATCTATTTCACGATGCTCAAACATATAACACCTCCATTTCTCTATCCCCTACTATATCACACATTAAAAATAAAGGGGAGATATAAATCTCCCCATATCCTAATTTATTAAATTATATTTTCAAACTTAGTAGCCGAGTTTATCCATATATGACATATACTTTACAACCATCAATGCAATCTTAAAAGTGATTGCATCTTCAAACATTCTAAGATCGAGTCCTGTACTCTTTTGAAGCTTATCCAAACGATATACCAAAGTATTTCTGTGGATAAAGAGCTGTCTTGATGTCTCGGATACATTTAAACTGTTTTCAAAGAATTTGTTGATTGTAGTAAGTGTCTCTTCGTCAAGATCCTCAGGATTCTTTCCGTCAAATATCTCCTTGATAAACATCTTGCAAAGAGGTATAGGTAGCTGATATATAAGTCTTCCTATTCCAAGTCTTGAATATGCAACAATGTTCTCCGCAGCATAGAATATCTTACCTACATCAAGTGCCATCTTAGCCTCTTTATAAGACTTTGACACCTCTTTAATCTCATTTACTATAGTTCCGTAAGCAACTGTAACGTTCAAAATTCCGATAGAATTAAGCTCATCAATAACAGATCTTGCCACTCTGTCCAAATCCTCGTATGCAGATCCTTCCTTCATCTCTTTTACAAGAATGATATCTCTCTCATCAACAGCTGTAACAAAGTCCTTATTTCTTGATGCAAAAAGAGCTTTTACAGCTTCAAGACTTGATACATCTCTCTCATTCTTTGTTTCAATAATATATACCACTCTTCTTACAGTAGTCTCGATATGTAATTTCTTTGCTCTGTTGTAGATATCTACAAGAAGCAAATTGTCAAGCAAGAGATTCTTTATAAAGTTGTCTTTATCAAATCTCTCCTTATACGCTATAAGAAGGTTCTCTACCTGGAATGATGCCATTCTTCCCACCATATAGGTGTCGTCGGTTGTTCCCTCAACCATAAGAACATACTCCAGCTGATGCTCATCAAAAATCTTAAAAAACTGGAATCCGCCTATTGCCTGAGAGTCTGCCAAAGAACTCGCAAATGTACTTACCTGTAATCCGTAAGTATCGGCCTCGTCAAAAGTTGTTGCTAAAACCTTACCCTCAATGTCACAAACACATAGTTCTGTTCTCGTAATACTCTTTAAACCATCTATGGTATTTTGAAGAATCTGGTTTGAGATCATATAATTATCTCCTTTACTCTATTACTTTTCTCTACCATCTCATACAAAAATCAGAATGAGACAGTCATTAATCAGCCGTCATATTTGACAACGATTAATTTTCGAATTCGATCTGCTCTAAATACCTGATAGCAGATATTAACAAGTTTCACATAAATAATAATGCATTATCACAAGTAAATCAATAGCAAATACATTTTTTTTTAATTTGTTTATGTGATTTTGCCTATACATAACAGGGTATGCAGGTGTTCTATTAAAAATTTACCATATCTATAAAGAACGTCATGCGCCGTTTTCACTTATTGTGTATTTCATATAAAAACTTTAAAAGTTTATTTCACCCGTAAATACATACTCGGCTTTACCTCTCATATATATCTCATCACCTACAAGACTGATATCAAGGTCCCCTCCAAGCAGGTGAACTCTTACTGTGGTTTCACATAATCCTCTTTTCATTGTAGCAAAGGCACTTGCACATGCTCCCGTACCGCAGGCAAGAGTTTCTCCCGAACCTCTTTCCCATACTCTCATATGAATATTCTTTCTGTCTTCTATATAGATAAATTCGGAATTTACCTTTTGAGGAAATCTCTCATGTTTCTCATAGTACTCACCGACATTTTCAAGATTCATCTCTTGAAGTTCTTTCAAAGAGTTTACATAATATACGGCATGCGGATTTCCTATATCCACTCCTATAAACTCTTTCTCTTCACCGTTTATCAATATCTTCTCAGGAAAATCGGATGTAATGGTTGCCTTGCCCATATTTACATTAATATATTCTGCAACACCGTCTTTTGGCTCCACTTCAATATACTTAATACCTGCACCTGTTTCCATGGTAAACTTTTCAGACTTCACATAACCATGGTCATATACATATTTAGCCACACATCTTGAGCCGTTTCCACACATAAGCCCTCTGCTGCCGTCGGCATTGTACATATCCATCTTTACATCCGCTATATCTGAAGGGCATATAAGTATCAGACCGTCACTTCCGATACCGAAATGTCTGTCACTTACCTTTATAGCAACCTCACTTGGGTTTTCCACATTTTCCTTGAAGCAGTCCACATATACATAGTCGTTTCCCGCTCCCTGCATTTTTACAAACTTCATACTAATCTCCATCTATATTTATTCCTTACCACCATATAACAAACAAATCTTTTTTGCCGTATTGATAATGGTTTCTCCGTTTTTCATACTGCTGATCTGCAAATATTTATGCGCCTCAGGCTCAGTCATATTTTTGTGCTTTATCAAAAGTTCCTTGGCTTTTTGTATAGCCATAAAATTTTTGCCGCCTCGCTCTTCCTGCTTTTTCTTTCTTTTTCTCTCATAATAAAGTTTATCCGATATTTCACTCACCTTTTTTACCAGTTCTATTACTTTAAAAGGCATCGGCAAAAAGTTTATATCATCATCAGGCGCCTCATTAAGCTTGCCCGGTGAACATACCAGCAAAAGCTCGCAGGTTTCATTCATATTCTCCTTAAGCTCCATATATTGCATATCATTAAGCTGATAAGCACAGACCACAATGCCATAATCAATATCGTCAGACAGATTTATTGCCTGAGCACCTGATGCCACTACTCCGACAATAGAATATCCGTTTTTTATCAAAATCGACCTCAAAACCTTGCTGTCACCCGGATTTGGAAATGCAATGATTATATCCGACATTACTGTCCTTTCTCCTTGATTAAAAACTCAAAAGTTCTTTACTAGAATCTTTCAAGATATTTCTTAATCTCCCAGTCTGTTATAGCATTGTTAAACTCGTTCCATTCGATTTTCTTTGCCTCTACGTACTCATTAAATATTTGAATTCCAAGCTTTTCCTTCACAAAATTTGAACTTTCAAATTCATCAATTGCTTCACTTAATGTATCCGGAAGCTTTTTAATATTATAATTTTTTCCTGAGTACATATTTTCATTAATAGCATCTTCAAGCTCCATATTATTTTCAAGTCCGTCCAGTATTGAATATATAAGCATCGCTATACAAAGATACGGATTTGTAGCGGAATCGGGGCTTCTAAGCTCAAGTTTTATCTGATTGTTTCTTTCTGTCGGTATTCTAAGAAGAGCACTTCTGTTGGAATTTGAACTCCATGACACATAAACCGGTGCATCAAAATTCGGCTTCAATCTCTTATAAGAATTTACCAAAGGATTATTTATAAGCGATAATTCCCTTGCGTGATGAAGAATTCCGGCAATTGTTGATTTTGCCCTGTCACTGAGCTTAGCATTATCTTCAAATATATTTTTTCCGTTATCGTCAAAAGCGGATATTTTAAAATGCATTCCGCTTCCGTTTTCATTCTCAAAAAGTTTCGGCATAAAGGAAGCACTGAGACCATGTCTTTTTGCCAAAGTTTTTACCGCCATTCTGAATGTCTGAATGGCATCTGCACATTTTAATGCATCCTGATCCGTAAAATCTATCTCATGTTGTGCCTTTGCTATCTCATGATGTGAAGACTTTATCTTTATACCCATCTCTTCCAAAGTCAGTACAATATCTCTTCTGATATTTTCAGACATATCAAGAGGGCCGATATCAAAATAGCTGGCCTTTTCCTTCACATTCAGACTTACCTCACCTTTATCATCAGTATTTAGCAAAAAGAATTCACACTCGGCTTCAATAAATATATTAAGTCCTAACTTTCTTGCTTTATCATATGCATCAAGTAATACCGCCCTTGGGTCGGCTTTGAAAACGCTTCCGTCAGTTCTGTGAATATTGCAGATAAATCTTGCAACCTTTCCCTGCTGCGGCCTCCATGGGAATATACAAAAGGTAGAAAGATCCGGATGTAAATACAAATCCGAATCTTCTATAGGTGCAAATCCCTTTACACTTGAACCGTCAAAAAGGATCCTGTTTTCCATGGCATCCTCAAGCTGGCTTGCAGTTATCGCGATATTTTTCAAAGTTCCGAAAATATCGGTAAACTGTAATCTGATAAATTCTACATCTTCCTCTTCAACTATGGCAAAAATCTCTTCCTTCGTCATTGCTCACCTTTTCTTTAAAACTTATTAAGCACCCTTTTTAACCTTTCGAGTGCATCATCAACATCTTCTTTCGAAATAATAAGTGGCGGAATAAACCTCAATACATTGCTTCCGGCATTGATAAGTACCATTTTCTCATCAACAAGCGCAGACCTTATAATATCGGCCACCGGCATATCAAACTCCATACCGAGAAGCAATCCCTTTCCTCTGACTTCCTTTATAAAAGGATATGCCTTTGCCATGCCCTCAAGTTTTTCTTTGAGGTAATCTCCCACTACTTTTACATTTCCTGTTATGTCGTCTTCCTTAAAGATATCCAGTACCTTGGATGCCACCACACATACCAAAGGATTCCCTCCATATGTGGAACCGTGATCTCCGGGCTTTAATACATCGCTTGCCTTACCCGATGTCAAAAATGCACCTATAGGTACTCCGTTACCAAGTGCCTTTGCCACCGTCATAATATCAGGCTTGATTCCGTATTCCTGCCAGGCAAAATACTGTCCGGTTCTTCCCATTCCACATTGAATTTCATCCAAAATCAGTATCAAATCATGTTCATCAGTAAGCTTTTTGATACCTTCAAGAAACTCTTTCGTTGCAGGATGAATTCCACCCTCACCCTGTACCGTCTCAAGTATTATAGCACAGGTTTTGTCACTAACAAGATTTTTTACAGACTCTATATCATTATATTTTGCAAATTTTACTCCCGGAATCAGCGGATAGAAATCCTCTCTGTAATGCTCATTTCCTGTTACCGAAAGTGCTCCTAAGCTTCTGCCGTGAAAACTTCCTTCCATTGCGATTATCTCAAATCTTCCACCGGTTTTTATACCGTACTTTTTTGCAATCTTTATCGCCCCTTCAATAGCTTCCGTACCTGAGTTTGTAAAAAACACCTTTTCCATCTGACTTATACAAAGAAGTTTTTCTCCGGCCTCTATAGCAGGCTCATTATAAAAATAGTTTGATATATGCCAAAGCTTATCAGCCTGAGATTTTAATGCCTCATTTATTCCCTTATAATTATATCCGAGTCCCTGTACCGCAATACCGGCAAAAAAATCCAGATATTCATTTCCGTCGGTATCAAAAAGTT
Organism: uncultured Lachnoanaerobaculum sp.; assembly: GCA_916720285.1. Lineage (GTDB taxonomy): Bacteria > Bacillota > Clostridia > Lachnospirales > Lachnospiraceae > Lachnoanaerobaculum. The sequence goes on from CAKAQP010000006.1 coordinate 20,488, forward strand.
TTATCCCGTCACCGTGGTCAAATACCACCTGATACCTGTTATATGTCTTTAATAATAATTGCTCGGCGCAATCTATTGAATCTTTCATCTTCATAACTAATCTCCTACTATCATGGTGCCTATACCTTTGTTTGTAAACATCTCAAGCAAAAGGCAATGTGCAACCCTGCCGTCAGCAATCGTCACCCTGTTTACTCCGTTTTTTACCGCATCCACACAATTTGAAAGCTTCGGCAGCATACCTCCGCCCATCTGTCCGTTTTCTATAAGCTTTTCTATTTCACTTATACTTATCTTTTCTATCAGGCTGCTCTTATCATTAAAGTCCTTGTATACACCTTCAACATCTGTAAGAAATGCCAGCTTTTCCGCCTTCAGTGCCTTTGCAATAGCACATGCCGCATCGTCCGCATTTACATTGTAGCTTGTATACTCTTTATCAAAACCTACAGGACATATGACCGGTAAAAAATCTTTTTCCAAAAGGTCAAAGATGATGTCGGGGTTTACCTCACTCACTTCTCCTACAAGGCCTATGTCCTCACCGTCCACTTCCTTTTTATGACAATGTAAAAGTGAACCGTCCTTTCCGCTGATACCTACAGCCTTCATTCCAAGCTCTCCAATCATCTGCACCAGCTCTTTATTAACTTTGTTTAACACCATCTCAACAACTTCCATGGTCGCATCATCCGTAAACCTTAAGCCGTTTACAAAATGAGGTTCAATATTCACCTTTTCAAGCCACTTGGAAATCTCCTTTCCTCCTCCGTGAACTATAACAGGCTGCATACCTACAAGCTTTAAAAGCACGATATCCTGTATTACCTTTTTCTTTAAGTTCTCATCAAGCATTGCGGAACCGCCATACTTTACGACCACTATCTTTTTATTAAACGCCTGTATATACGGCAAAGCCTCTATAAGAGTCCCGGCCTTTTCAAGTAATTTATCCATTAAACACCTCTCTAGCTTCTATAGTCCGCATTTATTTTTACATAGTCAAATGTCAAATCACATCCCCATGCCGTTGCGCTAAAATCTCCCATATTTAACTTTACCAAAGCTCTGACTTCCTTTGCGGATAAGATCTTGGTAGCTTTTTCCTCATCAAATCCTACAGATACACCGTCCTTATATATCAAAATCTTTCCGTTTTCACTCTCAAAGTAAAGTTCCATATTGTCAGGATCAAACTTTTCACCGCTGTAGCCAAGCGCACAAAGAATTCTTCCCCAGTTTGCATCATGTCCGAATATTGCCGCCTTTGTAAGTGATGAGGTAACTACAGATTTTGCCAAGGTTCTTGCAGTCTCCTTAGTCTTTGCACCCTCCACTACCACTTCAAAAAGTGCAGTTGCTCCCTCGCCGTCTCCTGCAATCATCTTTGAAAGAGTGGTTGTAACAAAATTTAGATTGCTTTTAAATACTTTATAGTCTTCACTGTTTTCATCAACTATCTTTTCATTATCCGCAAGTCCGTTTGCAAGTATTATAAGAGAGTCGTTTGTGGATGTATCACCGTCCACACTCACCATATTGAAGGTATCCACCACATCATCTCTGAGCGCCTTTAACAAAAGCTCCTTTGAGATGTTCACATCTGTTGTGATAAATCCAAGCATTGTGCACATATTCGGATGTATCATACCCGAGCCCTTACACATAGCTCCCATCTTTACCGTCTTTTTTGATATTTCAAACTCTATTGCAACTTCCTTTGAAACGGTATCAGTAGTCATTATAGCTTTAGCTGCTTCATTGGCAGCTTTCTCACCCTGCTCTAAGGAGTTTGAAAGCGATTCTATTCCGGCACAAATTTTGTCTATAGGAAGCTGCATACCTATAACACCTGTGGATGCCAAAAGTATTGAATTCTCTTCCACTCCAAGTTCAGATGCCGCCTTTTTTGCACTCTGTTTACAGTACTCCATTCCCTCATCCTTGGTACAGGCATTGGCAATACCTGAATTTATAACTATTGCATTTACATCAACTTCGCTGTCCGTTATTTTTCTATCCCAAAGTACAGGTGCCGCCTTTACAAGATTTGTGGTGTAGACTCCTGCAGATATTGCAGGAACTTTGGAAAAAATCATAGCCATATCGGTTCTGTTTTTATATTTTATATTCGCCTCGGTTGCACTTGCCAAAAATCCCTTCGGTACACATATTCCGCCATTTATTATCTTCATACATTCTCCTTATATTACTGTTATGATTTATACCCTTTATGAAAATCTCCAAGATTTGTATCGCCGATTATGCTACAATACTTGATATATTTTCCTCATTCAGTACAAGCTCATAGCTGTTTATCTCCTTATTTTGCTTCCAGTTTTGACTCTTCCAAAAAATATTTCCTGCAATATTTTGCTTGAATGCTATAAGAGTTATCTTACTTATTCCTTCAGCATTTACCCTTTCTATGGCTTCCTTTACCATCTTGGCCGCTATATTCTCACCTCTATACTTTGAATCCACACATACATGGTAAAATGTCGCCTGTCTGCCGTCATGACCTGAAAGTATGGTTCCTACTATCTTGTTATCTTTTACGGCCACAACACTAAGCCCTGCATTCCTTTCAAGAAACCTTTTTATATGTTCAAAATCATCATCAACCGCCCTGATCCTAAAACCCTTTATACTTTGCCAAAGAGACATTACCTCAGTGTAGTCCTCTATTTTCATTGTCCTTATTTCTATATCTTTTTTCATCATATTGACATCGGTAAACTTTTTAATCCACATTCTTCATCTATCCCAAACATTAAATTCATATTCTGTATGGCCTGACCTGCCGCTCCCTTTATCAGGTTGTCAATCGCACCGGTCACCACTATCCTGTTTGTCCTCTTATCTATTACATAGCCTATATCCACAAAATTGCTCCCCTTAACAAATCTTGTTTCCGCATTCTCATTTTTTCTAAGCAGCCTTATAAACTTCTCATTTGCATATTCACTCTCGTAGGCATTTTTTATATCCTCTTCACTGACACCGGATTTCAATGTGGCATATGCAGTTACCAAAATGCCTCTCATCATCGGAACCAGATGAGGTGTAAAACTTATCACAACATCCTCTCCTGCCACCTTTGAAAGCTGAGCTTCTATCTCCGGTGTATGTCTGTGACTACCTATTCCATAAGCCTTCATATTTTCATTTACTTCACAAAAAAGATTGTCAACCTTGCCACTTCTTCCTGCACCAGAAGTTCCCGACTTTGCATCTATTATGATACTTTTTTCATCTATCAGCTTATGCTTTAAAAGCGGCTGCAATGAAAGTATTGAGCAGGTAGGGTAACATCCCGGATTTGCAATCAGCCTTGCTTTCTTTATCTCTTCACGGTAAAGCTCAGGCAGACCGTATACCGCCTCTTTTATAAGTCCCTTAGACTTGTGCTCAAGCTTATACCACTTTTCATATACATCCACATCCTTTATTCTGAAGTCCGCTGAAAGGTCTATTACTTTTGAATTAGCCAGCACCTCATCATTTATATTCTCAGCAAGAAAGCCTTGAGGTGTGGCCGTAAATATAATATCCGCTTTCTTTGACAGTTCAAAAACATTGTCGTTTTCACAGATATCATCTGCATATTTATACATACTTCTAAAAATACCGGAATAGCTCTCGCCTGCAAAGCTTTTTGAACCGTATCCCACTATTTTTACATCTTCTCTTTGCAATAACAGTCTTACAAGCTCAGCTCCTGCATATCCGGTAGCTCCCACAATGCCCACCTTTATCATAAAAACACCTCATTTCCTTTCCTGCTATTTTATAATTACTTTTATAGTTTTATAATTATACACTTTTTATGAATAAAATCAAGGTTTTGTGCATAAAAATTTTCGAAAAAAACATAGCCGAGCAGCTTAATGAAAGTACTTTTCGGCTTTGTGTAATCATATATTTACATTTGATTACAGCGGTGTTATACTAAAAATGTAAAAATATTTATATTCGGAGGTTTAAATATGGCAAGTACACTTATCCAATTTAGAACAGAAGACACTGAAAAAATTAAATCTATACAAATTCTTGATAAACTCGGACTCTCACTTCCGGCATATCTTAAAATGTGTATATCAAGGCTCAATCAGGAACAGGGTATTCCGTTTAGTATGAAGCTTGACAGCATTGATACTCCAGGAATCAGTGCTATAAAAAAAGCAAGCAAGATTGCAGCTGAATATAATATTTCCGATATGTCGCCTGATGAGATAAATGCAGAAATAGCAGAGGCAAGAAAATAGTTATGAAGTATTTTGTGGTTATTGATACTAATGTTCTTGTCTCTGCAGTATTAAAATATAATTCTATTCCGGGAACTATTATTGAATTTGCCTTCAACGGTAAAATTGTACCTGTTTTAAATAAAGAAATCGAATCAGAATATAGAAATGTTTTATTGCGTCCAAAATTTCATTTAACGACTGATATCGTGGATGATATTATAAATGAATTTAAACAAAAAGGACTGTATATTAATGAAAATCATATTGATATAGATTTACCGGATCCTAAAGATGTAGTTTTCTACGAGGTTGTTATGGAACAGAGATGACCAACTCAATCTTGGCTGGTAACAGGAAATATAAAACATTTTCCAAATGAGACATTTATTGTAACTCCAAGGCAAATGCTTGATATTATTTTAAGTGAAGATATGGATTAAAATAATTAACTAAAATATTGTACCGTGAATAATTCAGGTTTATTTTTTATTTATCGAAAAATAGTCTTCTGTGTTTCCTTTAAATCTTAATAGCTAACAACTTTATTACCCTCTTTATCTTACATAGTCTCAATCCAATTAAAGCCATACAAAAAAGGACACCTTTTACAGTGTCCTCATTGTTTTAAGTCAAACCAAAGTATTTACATCTTTTCATTCAAATATTTTTGAAACGTACTTACGCTTAGATTTGCTCTTTTGGCAGCATCTTCCACGGAAATTATTCCATCTTTTACAAGCATAATCAATGTATTTATTACACCTTCTTTTCTACCCTCTTTTTTGCCCTCTCTTCTGCCCTCTTTTATCCACTTATTTTTAGATTTCTCTAATACTTCCTGATCAATATCCTCTTTAAATATGTCGTATAACTCCTTACTTACATCTGTCATC
>CAKAQP010000007.1 GCA_916720285.1 uncultured Lachnoanaerobaculum sp.
CAAGGTATCCTTTTTTCTTTTTCTCATCGGCTTCAGACAGTATCTTTATTTCATGATAGAATGAGTTGAATGTATTTGAGACCGCATAAATATACTGACATATTTTATGTGGTGCAAGTTCATTCCATGCAGATTTCATAACTTCATTAAACTGTGACAATTCCATATAAAGCTTTTTATGTATATCTTCCACAGGAACACTCAAGTCATTAAGACTGACCTGCTTTGAACCGCTTTCATAGTACTTTTCAAGTATAGACTTTATTCTTACTATTGTATACAAAATATAAGGTCCTGTATTTCCTTCAAATGATATAAATCTGTCAATATCAAATATATAATCCTTTGCAGCCTGATTGCTGAGATCGCCATATTTAATAGCCGCAAGTCCTACAATCTTTGCAGTATTTCTTGCTTCCTCATCGGATACATCTCTTGATTCCTTTATCTTTACAAATACGGCATCCTCAATGTCCTTAATCACGGTTTCAAGACGAACCACACCACCGTCTCTGGTCTTTAAAGGCTTTCCGTCTTTTCCGTTTATTGTTCCGAAACCTATATATTTAAGTTCATGATTTGGTGGAACTATACCTGCAATTCTTGATACTCTGAAAAACTGTGTATAGTGAAGTTCCTGTCTCTTATCCGCAATATAGATATATTCATCAGGTGAATAAAGCTTTTCTCTTTCCACCAAAGTACCGAGATCCGATGTGGCATAAAGTGCCGCACCGTCGGATTTTCTTATTATACAAGGCGGCAATTCCTTCTTATCGCCTTCCATAGCTATATCCACTACCAAAGCACCTTCAGAAATTCTTGCAATCTTTCTGTCTTCCAGATCTTTAATCAAATCCGGTATATAAGGATCGGCATCGGACTCACCTTTCCAGAGATCAAAGTCTACCAAAAGAGAACTGTAGTTTTTCTTTAAGTCCTCTACAGATACATTAATTATATGCTTCCAAATCTCCCTATACGGTCTGTAGCCTTTTTGAAGTTCCAAAGTGGCTTCCTGTGCTCTTTGCTTAAAACTTTCATCAACCTTCGATTTTTTTGAAGCCGCAGGATATATTTCCTCCAAATCATTTAAGCTAAAAGGAGCTTCCTTTGGGTACTCCCCGTCATAGTTTTCCTTAAAATAAACAAGTTCAGGTTTTCTTTCTCTAAGCTCTTCTATTATAAGCCCCATCTGAAGACCCCAGTCTCCCAAGTGCACATCCGCTATCACCTCATTACCGAAGAATCTTCCCATTCTTTTTAAACTCTCTCCGATAATCGCAGAACGTAAATGTCCGATATGAAGAGGCTTTGCAACATTTGCACCCCCATAATCGATTATTATTTTCTTTGCAGGATTGTCAAGCTCTATACCGTACTTTTGTGAATTTGACATGTCTCTCACATATTTCTCTATAAAAGTATTGCTTATATTTATATTGATAAATCCCGGCATAATAGCTTCTATTTTTTCAAAGCTCGCACTTTCTTTCAGTATTTCAACAACCTCATTTGCTATATCAATAGGTTTTTTCTTATATTCCTTAGCTGCCGCCATTGCTCCGTTGCATTGATACTCACATAGGTCAGGTCTGTTTGAAATATTGGCCTTTCCATACTTTTCATCATATGACAATTTTGCAAATGCAGACTTAAGCTCATCGGAAATCAATTCAATAATTGTCTTCATATATCTCCAGTCTGTTTAATTTATTTTTATGCACTATACTGTGCGACTCAACTACAAAAAAGACGGTCAAGATGACCGTCAAACATTGAAAATTTTAAACTCTTGATAAATACTCACCTGTTCTTGTATCAATCTTAATCTTATCACCAAGATTTACAAACAATGGAACATAAACAACTGCACCTGTCTCCACTGTTGCCGGCTTTGTAGCACCCTGTGCCGTATTTCCTGCAAATCCCGGCTCTGTATCTGTAACCTCCAACTCTACAAATAAAGGTGGCTCTACAGAGAATACATTACCGTTGAATGAACATATCTTAACCATCTCATTCTCTTTTACAAACTTAAGTGCATCTCCAACCTTATCTGCATTAAGTGCGATCTGATCATATGTCTCAACATTCATAAAGTTGAACATATCTCCGTCTGCATATAAATACTGCATATCGGCTCTGTCTATTCTTGCCTGTGGGAATTTCTCAGTAGGTCGGAAAGTTCTTTCAACAACGCTACCTGTAATTACATTCCTAATTTTTGTACGAACGAATGCAGCTCCCTTTCCCGGCTTAACATGCTGGAATTCAAGAATCTGAAAAACCTGTCCTTCCTCAATCTCCAATGTCAAACCATTTTTAAAATCACCTGCTGAAACCATTAATATTTCCTCCTAAAAACTTTCATGCGATACTTGAACTATTTTATAACAATTTTGATGTCAAATCAAGACTTAGTTTGCTCTATTATGTACTCCATTGCAAGAGTATATCCGCTTAGCCCGAGTCCTGCTATCTGCCCTGTGCATACAGGCTGTGTGAGAGACTTATGTCTGAACTCTTCTCTGTCTGAAATATTTGATATATGTACCTCAACCTTAATACAATCAAGACTCTCAAGAGCATCTCTTATAGCTACACTTGTATGCGTAAATGCTGCAGGATTTATAACTATTCCTGCCGGCTTTTCAAAATATGCCTCCTGAAGCTTGTCAACTATGGCACCCTCATGATTACTCTGAAAGCATTCCACATCCACGCCAAGCTCTTTTGCCTTTTTATCAATCATTTCCACAAGATAGCTGTAGTCCTTGTTTCCATAAACTTCCTTATTTCTTATTCCGAGGAAATTCATATTCACACCGTTTATCACCAAAATTTTCATTGCATTCTCTCTCTAAGTTTCTCTGTCAACAATACTTTTACTTTTTCTATAATATCCTTATCGACTTTAACATTATTCCATATCTCAAAGCTTGCAACACCTTGAAGAATAAGCATATCCAGACCGTTTATACAAACCTTCCCTTTTGATTTCATCTTCTTAATAAATGCAGTCTCAAAAGGTGTATAAATAAGATCGATACCAGAGTCGCATTTTTCATAAAATGCCTCATCTTCTATTATGCAATCTCCAATATCCGGATGCATGCCCACATTCGTGGTCTGGAATACAAAATAATTATCCTTGTCAAGCAGATTGATATTTGAATTCAAATCATCCAAAGCGATAACGGAAATATCTTTAATGCCTACCTCCGCTTTCAGTTCATTAGCCTTTAAAATATTTCTGTTTACAAGAGTAATTGATTTTGCACCCTCTTCTATCGCCAGATAAAGTACAGCCTTTGCGGCACCTCCTGCCCCCAAAATAATTATGTCCTTACTCTTTATACTAAGATTATTATTATAAAGGCTCATACCAAGTCCTATAATATCGGTATTATACCCCTTATAACCGTTTTCAGTCTTTATAAGCGTATTTATTGCACCTATTTTTCCAGCCCTGTCATCAATATCTGTAACTATATCAAGCATGTCCTTTTTATATGGAATAGTTACATTAAAGCCCTTAATATCCAACGCAAAAGCGCCTTTTATCGCCTCTTTGATATTTTCAGTTACATGAAATGCCGAATAGCTCATATCTATATTCATTTCTTTAGCCAAAGTATTTTGTAAAATCGGAGAAAGACTGTGTGAAACAGGATTTCCTATTATACCGTAAACTTTTGTATCAGCATTTATCATTCTTTTTCACCTTATCTATCTTAATTTTATAAAAGAAAAGTACAATCCTTTCAAAGAACCTTTTTAAGACTATCTGTATCTCTTCCTTTGGGCTTATCGGATCCACCAGAACAGAGTAAACCCCTGCATTATTAGCTCCCCAAATATCTGTAAAAATCTGATCTCCCACAAAAAAGGTCTGTTCTCTTTTTACATTCAAAGTATTCATCGCTTTTAGGTATCCCTTTTTTGAAGGTTTGTCAGCCTTATATATATATGGCGATCCGACCGCCTTTGCAAACGGTGAAACTCTTTTTTCTTTATTGTTTGAAATAAGACAGGTCTTAAATCCTATTTCTCTAAGAGATTTAAAAAACTCAATATTAGACCTGTCAGCCTTTGTTCCATGAGTGGTCAAAGTATTGTCTATATCAAAAAGAACAGCTCTGAATCCCTTATTATAAAGCCCTCTATAGTCTATCTCATATATATCTTTCTTATGTAAATCCGGAAAAAGTTTATTCATAAAAATCATTTCTTTAAAAGCTTTGATATCTCATCTACAAAAGTATTTACATCCTTAAACTCCCTGTATACAGATGCAAACCTTACATACGCAACCTCGTCCAGTTCCTTTAATTTTTCCATTACAAGCTCACCTATCTTTTTGGTAGGTATCTCACTGACTTCCATAGAATAGATTTGGTTTTCTATATCATCCACCGTTTTTCTTATTACAACTGTGGAGACAGGTCTCTTATGACAGCTTTGGATGATTCCGTATTCTATCTTTGACCTGTCAAAGTTTTCTCTGCTGTCATCCTTTTTAATTACCATTAGAGGAATTGTCTCAAGTTTCTCATATGTGGTAAATCTCTTATTGCAGCTTTCACACTGCCTTCTTCTTCTTATTGAAGAATTGTCATCCGCAGGACGAGAATCTATAACCTTTGTATCCTGTGCCTGGCAAAAAGGGCATTTCATAAGCTTATTCCTTATCCATAATTATAGTTCATTTATTTGTGAATCTTCATTTTCATCAAAATAGTATGGAAGATTCTGATAGTCATCACTGTCATCAAACTCCAATGAATCACCATACTCTTCAATAAAATATTCAAAAGGATTGCTGTTATCACGATAGCTGCTGTAGCCGCTATCACCTGAGGATAACAATCCTATTATTATTATAAATACCATAGCAATTGAAAGTATAAATCCCAGTATTGATAAAGCAAGTCCTATACCCGCCTTTACATCTATTCCATGTCCGTTTCTTGTCGACAAAACAAAAAGTACTATACCTACTATTCCAAGCGGAAGTCCGAAACACATGCAACAAAGTACACAGCTCAGTATTCCGACAATTAGACATGCTACCGAATATTGTTCTTCGTTCATTTATCCTCCTTTAAATCATTTCATCCAAACATATAGACCCGTAAGGTCTGATCTTCATCTTGTAACTTGAACCTTTTCCAAGGAAATTATCCATATAGGAAACATATTCATCACTTAAGTTCTCAGGAACCATTGCCATAATAACTCCTGCAAATCCTCCACCGTGAACTCTGGTCGCTCCTACATTTTTTTCTTTAAGAAATCTTTCTGAGAGTGCAAGGGCTACTGTAACCCCCTGTTCATTCGGTGCTGCATTTGTATACACGTTTTGAAGATATTTCCATGATGAATTTCCGCTGTCCGTAATATTCTTCAAGAAAGAATCGAAATCGTTGTTCTTTAATGCTTTTATCTCATTATCTACTCTCTTATTCTCATCAAAGAAATGAATACTTCTAAGTACAGCTCTGTCACCTGCAAAAGCTCTTATCTTCGGCAGCTCCTTATAAAACTCATCTTCATCCACTTCAGATAATGTAGACTTTCCGAAAAACTCCGCCACCTTTTTCATCTCTGCAGGTATAGAAGAATAATCTGCTGAAAGATCTGCATGACCTCTTCCGGTCTGTACAATTATAAGATCATGCTTTGCCCCCGCAAAGTCAAAATCCATCTCTTCAACCTTCGGTGAATCAGGATTTGCAAAATCTATACTTATGAGCCCTCCATAAGCACAACACATCTGATCAAGCAGTCCGCTTGCCTTATCCCAATAGTTGTTCTCTGCATATTTTCCTATATATGCATAATCTGTTTTTGAAAGTTTTCCTTCATTAAATAAAGTATTTATTATCTGGCAGATTAAAGTTTCAAATGCGGCTGAAGAACTTACACCGGCACTTGAAATTACATTGCTTGTAATATAGGCATCAAAACCGCCGATACTCGCACCCCTTTGTCTAAATCCTGCCAGTATTCCCTTTAAAAGCTCTACAGTACCTATCTTATCTGTCCCCGGCTCAATATCCTTTATATTCACTTTGAACTTCTGTGAAAACGACTCACTTATAATATTAACAAAGTCGGAGTCGTTTTTTGCAGCTACCGCTACACAGTCAAGATTTATACTTCCTCCAAGTACCTTTCCGTTGTTATGGTCCGTATGGTTTCCTGAAATCTCGGTTCTTCCGGGAGATGAAAACAGTTTAACATCCTTTTCTCCGAATTCCTTTAAGAATCCCTTTAAAACAGCTTCATATCTCTTTAAATTATCATCAACTCCGGATTTTCCGTAAAGCTCCTCTAATAGCTTTTGACCTCTTTTCTCCAATATATCCCTTGCCTCAAGTAAATTCATATATTCCTCACTTAATATTTTAATTAAAGCATACATATCGTTCTAATATCTATACATTATAAAGTAAGTTTATCATAAATCCAAAAAAAGTACACATTTTATTATTGTGTACTTTTAGTTTATTTTCGGCCTATCCGATTGCAAGAACTATTCCGCCGTCACCTGCGTACAAAGTGGCAACTCCTGCACCGTTTACAACCTTAACATCCTTAAATTTATTACTGTCACGGAAAAGCTTGGCTACACTCTCTCCTCTTTCTTCATTATTTATATGTGTAATGCATACAATCTTTTCATATGTGTTTTCTCCCGCTTCAGATATAGCAAGCTCGACCATTTTTGCTAAAGCCTTCTGCATACCCCTTTGCTGGTCTTTTTTTACTATCACACCGTCCACGGCACCCATTATAGGTTTAATGCTTAATGCCGATGCTATAAAAGCGGTAACTGCAGAAAGTCTGCCGTTCTTTCTAAGTGTATCCAGAGACTCCAAAACAAAATATGTCTTCATCTCATCTCTAAGCTTAATTATTCTCTTTGAAATCTCTTCAAAGCTAAGACCTTCTTTACACAATTTATCAAGTTCAAGCATAAGTCTATACTGTCCTGCAGATGCAGACTTTGACGAAAGCACTAAAATATCCTTTTTTTCATAGTCCTCTTCGTAAAGCTTTTTTCCGATTTCGGCACTTTGATAGCTTCCGCTTAGATGTTCTGAGAGTGTAACAATAAATGCCATATCTGTATCACATTCTAATGCCTCTTTAAAAGCATCCGGTGAAGGACAGGCACTTTTTGGTCCTATTTTCGATTCGGCCATTCTCTTTATGAAGTCTTTTTGATCAAACTTTTCATCATCTATTGCCTGATAATCTCCGATTTCAAGTGTGAGCGGAACAATTTTTATATTTTCATCATTTTTTAAATTCTCATCCAAATCGGTACAACTGTCACCAATTAATCTATATGTCATATTTTTCAACTCCGTTTAATGTAGTTTTTAAAACTACATCCATTATATTAATATTCTTATTATAAGTCAAGTATACTCAATTCTATAAAACTGAATATATTCAATTCTATAAACTGAATATGCTTGAAATATTTAAAATTTATGCTAAAATATGCAGTACTGCTTAAGTTTTTTAGGCAAAATATTTTTGACCGGAGGTTTTTACACAATGAAATTAAGTGCAAGAAATCAATTCAAGGGAATTGTAAAAAATGTTAATGAAGGTGCTGTTAACGGTATCGTTACTATTGAAGTAAACGGAGAGGCTGTATCAGCTACTATTTCAATTAACGCTATCAAGGAGCTCGGATTAAAGGATGGAGCTGCCGCAATCGCTATTATCAAAGCGACAGAAGTTATGGTTGCTACAGAGCTCCCAAAGATTTCTGCAAGAAACAAGTTCCACGGTGTTGTAAAGAGCATTGAGGAAGGTGCTGTTAACGATATCGTAGCTATTGAGACAAAGCTTGGTGTAGTTTCCGCTACAATTTCAAAGAATGCTGTAAAAGAGCTTGAGCTTGCTGTAGGTAAGGAAGCTTATGCTGTTATCAAGGCTACTTCAGTAATGGTAGGCATTGAGTAAAATTTAAAAAAGCCGGCACTTACGATTTTAAGTCGTTAAGTGTCGGCTTTTTTTATTTTATTATTTTAACTTAAGCATAAGCTCATTGCTTCTTTTTACAAATGCACTCATTCTCTCAGGTGAAAGCGGACTATGTGATATTGAAGCAAGATCATACAACTGTTCACAAATCATATCAAATAAATCTTCATGATTGTTTTCAAGCAGTTCCTTTACAAGCGGATGATTTGCATTGAGAACCAAAGTCTCACCCTCACCTCCAAACATTGAAGGATCCATACCCATCATTCCGTACTGCTTCATCATCTCCTGCATTCTTCTGCTCTCTTCGGATATTGTGATTACTGAAGAAATCTCATCGCTCTTTAAAAGCTGTACTGAAACTTTTAATCTGTCATTATGAAGAGCAGTCTTTACCTTTTTTGACAACTCATCGTATGAAGCCTTTGTATCTTCTGCTACCTCCTCGCTTCTAATATCGTCCGTCATATCGGAATCTATTCTAAGGAATTTGACATTGTCTCTTTTCATCTCAAGAGTTGAGATAAAAGGTACATCAATGCTGTGTGGTAATACTACAGCATCTTTTCCGGCAGACTTAAAGATATTTACATACTGACTCTGCTCTTTTACATCATTTACATAGAATATCTGAGTTTTTTCAACCTCTTTTTTCTCTTCAGCATTTTCCGATGTTTCATCAGAAGAATTTTCTAACGTTTCCTCGGAATTTTTACTTTCATCAACAAGCTCGTTTAATGTAAGGTATTTATCGTTTATATTTTTAAATAATATATAATCTTCTACCTTCTTAGCAAACTTCTCATCTTTAAGATAACCGTACTTTATAAACGGTGCGATATCATCCCAGTATTTCTCATACTTATCTCTCTCGGTCTTGCACATTCCTGAAAGCTTATCTGCAACCTTCTTTGCAATATACTCTGAGATTTTTCTTACAGAACCGTCATTTTGTAATGCGGATCTTGAAACATTAAGCGGAATATCCGCACTGTCTATTACACCCTTTAACAGTAATAAGAACTCCGGAATAACCTCTTTTATATTATCTGCTATAAATACCTGATTATTGTAAAGTTTTATAGTTCCCTCTATAGAATCATACTCCGTATTTATCTTAGGGAAGTATAAAATTCCTTTTAAGTTAAAAGGATAATCCATATTTAAATGAATCCAGAACAGAGGCTCCTTATAATCCATAAAGACTTTTCTGTAAAACTCTATATATTCCTCATCGCTGCACTCATTCGGATGCTTTGTCCAAAGCGGATGTATATCATTTAGCGCTACAGGTCGCTTTTTAATCTTTATTTTTTCCTTTGCAGGCTCTACCTCAACCTCTTCCTTAGTGCCATCTTCTTTTTCTTTTTCTTCCGTCTTTGCAGGCTCAATTATAGTCTCTATTACGGTATCGCTCTCTAAAAGCTCATCCTTTTCTATAATTTCGGTAGCCTCCTCAGCATCTATATCCTTTAAGAATATCTCTACAGGCATAAATGAACAGTACTTGTTAAGTATTTCTCTTACTCTGAACTCATTTGCAAACTCATGACAGTTATCATTAAGGTATAATGTAATAGCAGTTCCTCTTGAAGCTCTGTTGCCTTCTCCCATCTCAAACTCAAGACCGCCGTCACTTACCCAATGTATAGGCTTTGCACCTTCTTTGTATGAAAGAGTATCAATACTTACCTTATCCGCTACCATAAATGCAGAGTAAAATCCAAGACCGAAATGACCTATTATCTGCTCCTCATTTGTCTTATCCTTATATTTCTCTATAAAATCCACGGCACCTGAAAAGGCTATCTGATTTATATACTTTTCCACCTCTTCTTCAGTCATACCGATACCGTTATCTATAAAACGAATAAGTTTTTGTTTAGGACTGACTTCCACATTTATCTTATATTCATCTCCTTCAGGCTTTGTAAACTCTCCTGCAAGGCTTAATTTTTTCAACTTTGTTATGGCATCTGTTGCATTTGAAATCAATTCTCTTACAAAAATATCATGATCTGAATACAACCATTTCTTTATAATCGGAAATATATTTTCACTGTTTATTGATAAGTTTCCCTTTTTCATTTCATCACCTCTCTAATAATTTTGCAAATATATTATTTGCTTTGCTATAACTATTATAACCATGAAAATATAAAAGTCAATAAAAAATTGGCACTCACCTAATATGAGTGCCAATAAGATTTTTATTATATTTAATTACTTAACCAACTTATCAAGCTCTTTTACAGATTCCGTCTCAATAGCAATGCCATGTGTTGCCTTAGCCGCATACTGATTTACCGCACCTTGAGATTTCTTGATATTCTGCATTGTTCCCGGTCCTGCAACACAACCGCCCGGACATGCCATTCCTTCAAGAAGATATCCCGGGTACTTTCCTGCCTTAGCCATTGTCATCATCTTTTTGCAATCTGCAAGGCCTTCCGCATTCATTACCTTTACTTCTCTGTCAGGATACTGACTCTTAATAACTCCTACAACCGCTTTTGCAACTCCTCCGGATACCGCAAAGTTTCTTCCGTCTGTAGATGCATCGTTGACACCGTTCGGATCTTCTTCAAGATTTTCAATATCTATATGTTTTGCATCAAATATTCCGGCCATCTCTTCAAATGTAAGTACAAAGTCCACTTCACTTCTTACCTCTGTCCACATAGCCTCAAGCTTCTTAGCTGAGCAAGGTCCGATAAATACAACTTTTCCGTCCGGATGCTGTTTCTTTATAAGTCTTGCCGTAAGTGTCATAGGTGTAAGTGCCATTGATATACATTCAGCCTGATCCGGGAACACCTTCTTTGCCATCAATGACCATGAAGGACAACATGATGTACCCATAAAAGGTAATTTCTCAGGTACTTCATCAAGGAAGTCAAATGCCTCTTGTGTGGCACAAAGATCTGCACCTATAGCAACCTCAAATACATCGGCAAATCCGAGTGCTTTCATTGCCGCACGGAGTTTTCCCGGTGTCACCTTAGGACCGAACTGACCTACGAAAGCAGGAGCAATAGCCGCATATACTCTGTCTCCCGACTGAATAGCTCTTATAGTCTGGAAAATCTGTGATTTATCTGAAATAGCGCCGAACGGACAGTTTACAAGGCACTGTCCACATGATACACATTTATCGTAGTCAATATCCGCTTTACCGTTTTCATCTGAAGATATTGCATCCATACCGCATGAAGCCGCACAAGGTCTTGTCTGTACAATGATTGCATTGTATGCACAAACATTTGCACATCTTCCGCATTTGATACACTTTTCCTGATTAATGCTTGAGAATCCGCTCTCTTTATCTATCTTTACAGCACCTGTAGGACAAACCTCCGAACATGGATGTGCCAAGCACCCCTGACAACCGTTAGTTACATATACTCTCTTTTCAACACAACCATGGCATGCAAATTTAATTATATTAATTAACGGTGGTGTATAATATGTCTCCGCCTTATCCGCAAGCTCTATACCCTCAGATAAAGGAGCATGATTAGCCGCACTTCTGTAAGGCAATCCCATAGCAAGTCTGAGTCTTTCACCTACTATAGCTCTTTCCAGGAAAACGTTATTTCTAAAATTTCCCACCTCACCGGGAATAATCTTATACGGAAGCTCCTCTATTCTTTTATCTACCGGCCACTCTGTGTGATAAGCCATTCTGGCAACTTCTCTAAAGATTCTATGCCTTATTTCCTGAATTCTTGTTTCAACACCTCTCACAATTTTCCTCCACTAAAAAAAATTTCCGTTTATAGTGACAATAGTTTTAAGTATTTCTAAAACTGTCTTCTATACTGAGCAATGATATAATACTATATTTAAAAAATAAAATAAAGGTATATTGTTATTTTTTTATCAATTTCTTGTTTTTTATAAGAAACATACAAAATTGCATTAAAAAAAACGCAAAAACGGCAGGCTGTACAGCCTGCCGTAAAATATATTATTTTATTTAACTTATGATTAGTTCTCTTTCTTCTTTGTTGCGATTACAAATGCGCCTGCTACAGTTGAAAGACCAAGTAATGCTGCATAAAGTCCCATTGCTGAAGCATCAGCTGTCTTTGGTACATTTAATTTTCCGCGCTTAGCTGCTGTCACATCACCCTTTGTTGTAACCTTTGTGTTTCCTGCTGCAGGACCTACATTAGCTGCAGGTGCAGTAGTATTTGATGGTGCAGGACCGTAGTTTGATGCAGGAGTATTTGTAGGTACTGTTGTTGCAGTAACAGCTCTTGAGCTTCCGCTTCTTGATGAGCTTGATGAACCGCCTCTGCTACTTGATGAACCGCCTCTGCTGCTTGATGCTGTAGAGTTTGAACGAGTAGCTATAGATGGTGTTGCATTAGACGCTGTTGATCTTACTACAACTGTTGAAGTACCCGGTATAATAACCTCTGAAGGTGCCTTCTCTCCTTCTACTCCTATAATAATAGTCTTATTACCGTCATCTATAACCTGTGCGCTTGCAGCGTTTGCAGATTTTCCCGGAATAATTATCTTTGAAGGTACCTTCTCTCCCTCTACTCCTATAATACGGGTTGTCTTTCCCTCATTAATAACCTGTACGCTTGCAGTGTCTGCAGATTTTTCAGGAATAATTATCTGTGAAGGTGCGGCAAAAGCAACTACACTACCTGAAACTAAACCTAAAGCTAATGTTAATGATAAAACTGTTTTTTTGATTATTGATAAATGCATGATATGATATCTCCTTTTTTCATATAAGTTTTTTTATGAAGCTAATATATAACCTTATGAAAAAATTTTCAAGCACTTTATTCAATATGTAAAACTATAGTAAGATTTCTTACGAATAAACATATTTCCTTAATAATAAATATATTTATTATTCCGTATCATTTTCAAGCTTACTTGCTCTTGCTTCCACTTCCTTCTTCTGGATATCTCCCGGTGTCTGCTCATATCTTGCAAATTCATAGCTGAATACACCCATACCTCCGGTCATTGAACGAAGCTCGGTATTGTATCCGAAAAGCTCAAGCATAGGAACATCGGCTCTTATAAGCTGTTTTCCGTGATTGATTGACTCCATACCGAGAACTCTACCACGTCTCTTGTTGAGATCTCCCATAACATCACCTGTAAACTTATCAGGAACTATTACACTTACTGTGTAAATAGGTTCTAAAAGTACAGGAGCGGCCTTCATAAATCCGTCCTTAAATGCTATTGTTGCAGCCATCTTAAATGCCATTTCAGATGAATCAACAGGGTGATATGAACCGTCCAATAAAACAGCCTTTACACCTACTACAGGATATGCGGCCAAAGGTCCCTTAATACAGCATTCAGCCACTCCCTTTTCAACTGCAGGGAAATAATTCTTAGGTACAGAACCTCCGAATACAGTCTCCTCAAATACATATGGCTTCTCAAGATCTCCTGAAGGTTCAAAGCTCATCTTTACATCACCGAACTGACCGTGTCCGCCTGATTGCTTCTTATATCTTCCTGCAGCCTCAACCTTTTGTCTGATAGTCTCTTTGAAAGCTACCTTAGGTCTTGAAAGTTCTATCTTTACTTTATATCTATCTAAAAGTTTGCTAACTACGATTTCAAGTTGTTGGTCACCTATTCCGTAAAGAAGAGTCTGTCTGTTTAAAGTATCGTTCACATGCTTTAATGTCAAATCTTCTTCCATAAGTTTTGACAGACCTGATGAAAGTTTATCCTCTTCACCTTTATTTACTATCTTATATCTCATACATGTATATGGTGATGAGATCTTTGGTCCATGATAAAGAATAGGTGCATTCTTTAACGCAATAGTATCACCTGTAGTTGTTGCACTAAGCTTAGCCATAGCACCGATATCACCGGCTACAAGCTCAGGTACTTCTATAGCGTTCTTTCCTCTTAGAACATAAATCTTTCCGGATTTCTCCTCTGTTTCCTTACCTACATTATATATTGTACTGTCAGGCTTTAGTGTACCTGTACAAACCTTAACCAATGAGTATTTTCCTATAAAAGGATCCACGATTGTCTTAAATACTCTTGCGGATAATGAAACCTCTTTATTATATTTTGCTGTGAAATGCTCACCGTTACTTACGTCCACTCCCACACACTCTTTATAATCAGGTGACGGGAAATACTTTTCAATTGCCATCATAAGTGCCTTAAATCCCTGTGCGTCCACTCCTGAACCCATCATTACAGGCACGATATCTCCGTTACAAATATTTTCTTTGAGTGCTGTTGAAATTTCATCATCACTGAATTCTTCACCTGAAAGATATCTTTCCATGTATTCTTCGCTTGTCTCGGCAACGGCCTCCATCAAGGCCTCTCTTGCAATCTTCAGGTTGGCTTCAACATAATCAGGTATCTCACACTCTACATAGTCCGAAAGGTTTGTAAATCTTCTACCCTTCATCTTTACGACATTTACAAATCCCACGAACTTTTCATTTTCTCTGATCGGAAGATGGAAAGGTGCCACTTTTCTTCCGAAGCGTGTTTCAAGCTTCAAAAGCAGTTCACGATAGCTTGCCTTGTCATCGTCCATATTTGTTACAAAGAATATTCTCGGTAAACCGTATTCTTCGCACAACTCCCATGCTTTTACTGTACCTACTTCTATTCCGGCCTTGCAATTGACTACAATAACGGCAGCATCTGCAGCTGATACGGCTTCTTCCACCTCGCCTACAAAGTCGAAATATCCCGGAGTATCCAAGAGATTTATCTTTACGCTTCCGGTCTCTCCTTCATATTCTACCGGAACTAAAGACGTACTGATGGAAAAACCTCTTTTAATTTCTTCTTTGTCATAGTCGCTGATGGTATTTCCGCTTGAAATACTTCCCATCTTTGAAATATTTCCTGCAACAAAGCTCATGGCCTCTGCCACTGTAGTCTTACCCGAGCCTCCATGGCCAAGCAGTACAACGTTACGAATCTGTTTAGTTTCATAAACCTTCATAAGAGTATCCCTCCTTTTTAGTCAATAGACTTTTCTGATAAAGATATTTTACTAAACATACGATAAAATTTCAAGTTTTATATTCAATTTAGACAATGTAATTTATACTTTTATTATAGTTAAATCGTAATATATTTTTATAAAGCTTTTGTATAAATAGACTGTTTTAGTAAAGATAAATAGTCCTGTTTAAGCCGAAATACTATATCACTTTAAATTATTAAAGTAAAAGCAATTGACTAATGCAGATAAATGTACTAGACTTTTTATATTTAAGATTGGCACAATGTCGGAACGGAGGATTATGCAATACAATAATATAGCTTTTATAGGCTTTGGACTTATAGCGGGATCGATTGCCAAAGCAATAAGAAAATACAGACCCGAGTCAATAATCTATGCCTATACAAACAACCGTTCCGAGCTGTTAAAAGGTAAAAGCGACGGGATTATAGACATTATTCTTGAAGGTATAGACAACACTCTTTCAGACTGTGATATAGTATTTTTATGTACTCCGGTAGAGTTCAATGATAAATATCTTAACGACATAAAGCCTTATATAAGGAAGGATGCAATCATAACGGATGTGGGTTCTACAAAGTCCTCAATTCACAGTCTTGCAAAAGAACTTGAACTTGAGGATGTCTTTATAGGCGGACATCCGATGGCAGGTTCTGAAAAAACAGGATATGACGCTTCGGATGCATTGCTTTTGGAAAACGCTTATTATATGATAACTCCGTCTTCAAAAATAAACGCCGATAAGCTGAAGGCATTTTCAGGAATAATAGAATCAATAAAGGCTATACCCTTTGTAATAGATTATAAAAAGCATGATAAAGTTGTTGCAACTATAAGCCATTTGCCTCATATTATTGCGGCTACACTTGTAAATCTGGTAAGTGAAAATGACTATAATGACGGAGTAATGAAAAGAGTTGCCGCAGGAGGTTTTAAGGATATTACGAGAATAGCCTCGGCTTCTCCAATCATGTGGGAACAGATATGTATGCTAAATTCCGAATCTATAAATATAATGCTTCGCAAATATATAGATACTTTAGAGGATGTATACTCACATTTGTCCGCTAAGTCAAGTGCATATATCAACAATATGTTTGCAAAATCCGGTGAGTATAGAAACTCTCTTGATACAAACTCTCAGGGACTTATTATTTCAAAACATGATTTAAGCGTGCATATTCAGGATAAACCCGGAGCAATTTCCGTTATCTCCGCCATCCTGGCCGCAAATTCTATAAGTATTAAAAATATCGGTATCAATCACAACAGAGAAAAGGGCGAAGGTGCATTAAATATTTCTTTCTATGATGCCGATTCCTGTGAAATGGCAGGCAAATTATTGAAGGAATATAATTATAAAATTATTTAACGGAGGAAATATGATAAAAGGTAGACTAAGGGTTCCCGGCGATAAATCAATATCTCACAGAGCTGTTATGTTCGGAGCCATATCAAAGGGTATTACAAATATAAAAGGTTTTTTAACAGGTGCTGACTGTATCTCTACAATATCAATTTTCAAAAAAATGGGTATTGATATAGAAATACAAAATACTTCCGTTACGGTAAAGGGAAAGGGTCTTTACGGACTCAGTAATCCTCCGGAAATACTTGACTGTGGCAACAGCGGTACTACAACCAGACTTGTCAGCGGTATTTTATCCGCACAAAATTTTACTTCTGTTCTCACAGGTGACAAATCCATACAAAAAAGGCCTATGAACAGGATTATAGCTCCTCTGACATTGATGGGAGCAGATATTAAAAGTAACAACGGTTTTGCACCTCTAACAATCACAGGAAGTTCTCTTCACGGTATTGAATATAACTCTCCTGTTGCGAGTGCGCAGGTAAAATCCGCAATACTTCTTGCAGGATTATACGCAGACTCTCCGACTACCGTAATTGAGCCCGCAAAATCAAGGGACCATACAGAATTAATGTTAAAAAAATTCGGTGCAAATTTAAACACGACCAAAAAATCCGCAACAATAAATCCTTGTAAGGAACTTTTTGCGACCGATATAGACGTCCCTTCTGATATATCTTCTGCGGCATTTTTTATGGCCGCCGCCACTTTGGTTCCTGATTCCGAGCTTATACTTGAAAATGTAGGTATAAATCCTACAAGAGACGGTGTAATAAAAGTATTAAAAGATATGGGTGCAAATATAGAAATAATCAATTCAAATGATGAGTTTGAGCCTGTAGCCGATATCAAAGTATCATATTCAAAACTTCATGCAACTACTATAGGAGGAGATATTATACCGACTCTTATAGATGAACTGCCTTTACTTGCCGCCGTAGCTTCAATGGCCGAAGGTAAAACGATTATAAAGGATGCTACAGAGCTTAAAGTAAAAGAATCCAACAGAATAAAGGTAATGTGTGAGGAACTTTCAAAACTCGGTGTAAATGTAGTTGAAACCGAAGACGGTATGGAGATTGAGGGAACAAACAAACTTTTGGGAAATGTCACTATATCTACTCATGACGATCACAGAATTGCAATGACATTTGCCGTTCTTGGCCTTATTTCAGACGGTGAAATAAAACTTGATAATAAAAACTGTGTTGAAATATCATATCCCGGATTTTTTGACGATTTAAGAAAAGTAAATATTTAAAAAAAGCCGCCATCGATAAACAGCTGTAAGTATAATCGATAGCGGCTTTTGTTTATTTCTGATGTCCGAAAAGCATTGATACATAATAAAATCCGTTACTGTAATAATATCCGACTCCGGCATATATTGTAGACGCCGGCAGATTTTCTATAAATCCCTCACTTTGAAGCATAAGCTCATTATGCTTTGGTGAATTCTTAAATGATGTAATCTTTATATCTGTAGATGAGGAATTGTCCATTGTCAATATCTCAGATATTCCAATGTAATTATTTGTTATATTGTTCACAGTATAAAAAGCCTGTCCGTCTGGTCTGGTATGTGAAAAAGATGCTGCACTCTCCTTTGCTCTTTGCTGTGCCGCCGCCATAAGTTCACTGCTTATCACCATTTCAGGCAATCCCTTGCTTTTTCTGTACTCGTTTAACTTAAGTAAAAGATCCGCTCTTTCACCTGTGTTCTCTCCTGTGATATGCATTGCCACATCAAGTCCTGCCTGTCCGGATTTTGTCATTACAATTCCGTTCTGCGTCCAGGCACCCTCTCCGTTTAAATCATATCCGTCAGGTGATTTGGTATTCTTTAGCATTGCACTTTGCGGAAAAGCGCTGTTTCTTCCGTCATTGAAGAAATAAGCTTTACCGTCCACCCACTGCCAGCCTGTTAAAGTATATCCCTTTGTATTGAAATAATACCAGTTTCCGTCAATATTTTTCCACTGTGATACGGGATATTTGTAATCATCAGTCAAGTACCACATTCCCTTTGAATCATGCTGCCAACTACCTGCATATGAGACCATAGAAAGTCCCATACTCATTGACAAAGCCGCTGCCAAACCAACTAATCTCTTCTTCATTTTTTCTCCTACAACTCATCCTAAATCCATCAAAATATATTTTACATATGCAAATTTCTTGAGTATAATACAAAAACAAGTATTTTTATAACTTTTATACAATATAATTATATCAGACACATTAGATAATTCACAGTGCCTGTTTGGTTAAACCAAATTAAGTATATTGTAAGAAATAGACAATGGAGAAGAAAATATGAGTCAAGATAAATTTGATTTGGAAGCGGCTCTAAAAAACCTTAACAGCGCCCCTTCATCACAGAAGAAAACCGGTACAATCAAAAAGAAAAATTCCGTAAAAATAGAACCCGATTACAGATATGAAGCATGCAACGACTCTTTCCCCTGTGCCAATTGTGGAAAAATGATAAATCCTGAAGGTGCAGGTACACATCACAGAAACCATTGCCCCTACTGCCTGTCTTCCATTCATGTGGACAATGAACCCGGAGATAGGAAAAGTGATTGCAAGGGCATTATGGAGCCTATTTCCATATGGGTTAAAGATAAGGGTGAATGGGCAATAGTTCACAGATGTAAAAAATGCGGTAAGCTAGGTACCAACAGAAGTGCCGCAGACGACAACCCTGTACTTTTGATGTCGATAGCCGTAAAGCCTTTGGCCTCACCGCCATTCCCACTGCATTTACTGCAAAACGCACTTGATAAACAAAAATAAAGAGAGGGCAAAGATCTTTTAAAGGTCTTTGCCCTCTTCTAAATTCACATTTTATTCAGTTACTTCTTCTTTTCTGATTTCTTTTGTTCTAATCTCTTTGCAAATCATATCTACAAAATCTGAAAGCTTCTTGCTTCCCTCGTCTCCGGCAAATCTGCTTCTTACTGAAACACTACCTTCAGCCTCTTCCTTTTCACCTACTACAAGCATATATGGAAGTCTTGAAAGTCTGGCATCTCTTATCTTAAAGCCGATTTTCTCTGTTCTTGTATCAACAGTAGCATCTACACCGTTTTTCTTAAGCTCTTTTAAAACAATATTTGCATAGTCTGCATACTTATCTGATATAGGAAGAATTCTTACCTGCTCTGCACATAACCATGTAGGGAATTTACCGGCATATTTTTCAATAAGCCATGCAAGAGTTCTCTCATAGCAACCGAGTGATGTTCTGTGTACAATATAAGGTCTTACCTTTGCACCGTTTTGGTCTATATAGTAAAGGTCGAAGTTTTCTGCAATAGCGGCATCAAGCTGAATTGTGATCATTGTATCTTCTTTGCCGTAAACATTCTTTGCCTGAATATCAATCTTAGGTCCGTAGAATGCAGCCTCACCGTCAGCCTCTGTAAAAGGAAGTCCCTTCTCTACCAGGATATTTCTAAGTGCCGCCTGTGTTCCTTCCCAATATGCCTCATCTCCAAGGTATTTTTCTTTATTGTCCTTATCCCACTTTGAAAGTCTGAATGTTACATCATCTCTAAGTCCCAGTGTTTCAAGTACATATATTGCAAGGTTTAAGCAGCTTTGAAGTTCTTCTTCAGCCTGATCCGGTCTTATTACATTGTGGCCTTCGGAAATAGTAAACTGTCTTACTCTTGTAAGTCCGTGCATTTCTCCCGAATCTTCATTTCTGAAAAGTGTTGAAGTCTCACCCATACGATATGGAAGATCTCTGTATGACTTTTGAGTATTCTTATATACATAGTACTGGAAAGGACATGTCATAGGTCTGAGTGCAAGGATTTCTCCGTCATGCTGAGGATCTCCCAAAATAAACATACCGTCCTGATAGTGATCCCAGTGTCCTGAAATCTTATAAAGATCGGACTTTGCCATAAGAGGTGTCTTTGTTCTTACATAGCCCCACTCATTGTCCTCAAGATCTTCAATCCATCTTTGGAGTTTCTGAATCATCTTTGTACCCTTCGGTAACATAAGAGGAAGTCCCTGACCAACTACATCTACAGTTGTAAAGAGTTCCATTTCTCTTCCAAGTTTGTTATGATCTCTAAGCTTAATATCCTCAAGATGTTTTAAATGTGCCTCAAGCTCCTCTTTTGAATTATAAGCTGTACCGTATATTCTTTGAAGCTTTGCCTTGTTTGAATCTCCTCTCCAATATGCCATTGATGATGATATAAGCTTAAATGCCTTGATATCCTTTGTTCTTTGAAGATGAGGTCCGGCACAAAGATCTGTGAAATCTCCCTGCTTATAGAAAGATATCTTCTCACCCTCAGGCAGATCCTTTATAAGTTCCACCTTGTAAGGCTCATTTTTTTCTTCCATAAACTTGATAGCTTCTTCTCTTGGAAGCTCAAATCTCTCGATATGTGCACCTTCTTTTATAATCTTCTTCATTTCGGCCTCAAGCTTGTCAAGATCTTCTCTTGAGAAAGGCTCATGGTCAAAATCATAGTAAAATCCCTCTGCAATACTTGGTCCGATAGCAAGCTTAGCCTCAGGGAAAACTTTCTTTACAGCCTCTGCAAGTACATGTGATGCTGAATGTCTTATAACAGAAAGCGCTTCCTTATCTTTTAATGTAATAAGATTGAGCTCACAATCAGCTTCAATTTCATCTCTTAAATCATGCATAACACCGTTTACTTCTCCGGCAACCACATTTCTTGCCAAACCCTCACTGATGTCCTTAGCAATATCAATAATACTTTTTTTGCTCTCATATTCTTTTACTGAGCCGTCTTTTAATGTTACTTTCATCTTTCCTCCATTCAAACTACAAAAAATCGCCCTCAAACTCTCGTTTAAGGGCGATGTACGCGGTTCCACCTTAATTCGGATATATAATATCCCTCATTTGATTATAACGGAATCACCGTGCTCTATTAAAGCCACTCCGAGACGGTCTTCACATATATTTCCATAAGTTGCTCTCAGCCTCCAACTCTCTCTGTAATTTCCACATATGCTACTTTTCTCTTCTTCGTTTATGCACAATATAATATTACTTGATTTTACCTTTGTCAAGGTCTCAGTGTATTTTATTTATAAATTTTCCAAATAATTGAGCATACCTTCTACGGCAACCTTTGCCTGAGCCACTGCATCAACTACGGTTTTTGAGCCATGAACCACATCACCTGCCGCAAAAACACCTTCAACAGTTGTCATACAGTTTTCATCTACTATCAAAAGTCCTTTATCCGATGCTCTAAGTCCGTCTGTTGTAAGAACAAGCTTATTCTTAGGTCCGTTACTTACCGATATGATTGTAGAATCGGCATCTACATAGTCGAGTTCTTTTTCATAGTCGATAACATTATCTTCTTCATCAAATATTGCAGTCTTAAATACAGGTCCGTCATATGTAATGGCTTCAATAGCCTTACCGAATATAAACTCGGCCCCTTCATATTTGGCAGCCTCCACCTCTACAGAGTTTGCTGCAACTCTTTTACTTCTGGCATAGAGCTTTACTGTTCTTGAACCTCTCCTAAGAGCTGTTCTTGCCACATCCATTGCGGCATTTCCCATACCGATTATCGCAACACTGTCTCCAAGCTTGTGTCCGTCAGGATTTGCCAGATAGTCCACACTGAAATGCACATTCGGCATACTCTCACCTGCAATACCCAGAGTCTTTGCTCTCCACACTCCGGTGCCTACAAATACAGCCTTGTAACCGTCTCTGAAAAGATCCTTTATCTCCAAAGCTCCACCTACTGCGGTATTGTTTCTTATCTTGATTCCCATTTTTTCCATCTTGTCATAGTATCTTTGCATTAAAGACTTAGGCAATCTGAAATCAGGAATACCGTATTGAAGCACTCCACCTATTGTATTCTTTTCATCAAAAATAGTTACATCATATCCTTCTTTTATCATCTTAATCGCTACAGTCATGCCTGCAGGACCACCGCCTATGACTGCGACCATAACATTCTTCCTCGGCTTTTTAACAAATTCCATTCTGTCCAGATAGAAATCCGATATAAACTTTTCTATATCGCAAAATCTTACCGGATTATTTTTTCTGTTCATTATACAATTACCGAGGCATTGAGCTTCGTGGTCACAAACTATTGAGCAAACCAAAGATAAAGGATTGTTTTCAAAGAGAATTTCTCCGGCCTCCATTATCTTTCCTTCTTTAAAAAGTGATATAACCTGTGGTATTGATGTTGTTATAGGACAATGACTGCTGCACAGCGGCTTTTTGCACTGCAGACATTTATTGGCCTCATTTACTATATGTAATCCCATTTTTCACCTCTTACTTCCAACTAACTTAATATAAGACTGGTTAAGTTTACAGTGTAAATAAATATTTTTCAATAAAGTATCTGATAAAATACATTTAGATATTTTTTTGACAAAAGCCCATAAATCCGTCACGGAATTATAGGCTTTTTCTTTAAACTATTTATTCTTAAAATATTCCTTAAAACATTCAAATGTCTCTTCACTGATATAGTGCTCTATTCTGCAGGCATCTTCTATCGCTGTTTCCTTGCTTACACCCATCTTTTGTAAAATCTCACCTAATGCGACATGTCTTTCAAGTGTAGATTCTGCAATCTCCAAGCCCTTTGGAGTCAATGTGATATGTCCTTCATTGTCAACTTCAACATAGCCGTTTTCTCTGAACTTTTTCATTTGCTCACTTATTGTCGGCTTTGAATATCCCATTTCTCTTGCAATGTCAACTGCCCTTACTACGCCTGTCTTTTTCTTTAAACTAAGTATTGTCTCCAGATACATCTCGGCAGCTTCCTGTATGACCATAATTACCTCCTTCTTTAATGATTTCCTACTTACTGTTTATGCTGATATTATACATAAAAATATCTCAATTATCAATTGCTTGCAACTCTTTTGGTTATCTTTGTAAAAATCGGACATCATAAGATGTCCGAATATATTAAAATTTGTTTTTCTTAATTCTCCGGTAAGAGATTTGTCATACTTGAAAGTGATATACCTACAGTTGACAAATTGTGAAGCAGTGATGATGTTCCCGGAGCAAGTATTCCCAAAATACCGAGACCTATTAACGAACCGTTAAATCCCATAATAAATCTGAAGTTTGAGCGAACACGTCTTGTAAGCTTATTTGAAAGTTCTTTTAATCTTACAAGATCATTTAAATCGTCAGCTGATATACATACATCCGCTATCTCTCTGGCAATTGCCGCACCTTCACTTATGGCAATGCCGCAGTCTGCAGCCGATAATGCAGGTGAATCGTTTATACCGTCACCGATCATTATTACGGTTCTGCCCTTTGCTTTTTCTTTTTCCACATAGCTTGCCTTATCCTCAGGCAATACTTCAGCGTAGAATTTATCTACTCCTACCTCTTTTGCAATAGCTTCGGCTGTATGGATATTATCTCCTGTCATCATAACAGTCTTTTTGATTCCGAGAGCCTTTAATTTCTTTAAAACATCCTTTGCTTCGGCTCTTAGAGGGTCTGCAATCTCAATAATAGCTGCAAGTCTTCCTGCAATAGCCATAAACAGATGTGAATATCTGTGATCAAGCTCTGAAAGCTTTTTCTTAGCATCTTCACTAAGAAAAGCTTTTTCATCTTCAATTACAAAATGATAGCTTCCTATTACAACCTTGTCGCCTTCTATTTTACTTGCAATACCATGTGCAACTACATACTGCACCTCAGAATGCATCTCTTTATGACGAATCTTTCTGTCTTTAGCCTCTTTTACTACGGCATTTGCAATGGAATGAGGATAATGTTCCTCAAGGCATGCGGCAATCTTTAAGAGCTGATTCTCATCATCTCCGTCAATTCCGATAATTCTTTGTACCTTCGGGCAGGCATATGTAAGTGTACCTGTCTTATCAAATACGATAGTATCGGCATTTGCAATTGCCTCCATAAACTTTCCGCCCTTTACGGTAATCTTGTCATTTCCGGCCTCTCTCATTGCTGAAAGTACTGCAAGAGGCATAGAAAGCTTCAGTGCACATGAAAAATCCACCATAAGAACAGACAATGCTCTTGTTATATTTCTTGTAAACAGATATGTAAGTCCTGTTGCAAGCAATGAATAAGGTACAAGTCTGTCTGCAAGTCTGTTTGCCATGTTTTCGGTA
>CAKAQP010000008.1 GCA_916720285.1 uncultured Lachnoanaerobaculum sp.
GCAGAGCAGACAAACCAGATCAACAACTTCATCGCAACTAAGGTTGATGTTATGAAGTTATCATCAAACTTATAAATTGAGATACCTACTTTGATATCCTTTACATCCTTACCTGTAGATGCAACCGCCTCTGAAACACTCTCAGCCGCCTTGCTTTCTTCCTTTGACTCTGTAGCTGCTGCAGTTGTCTCTGCCGGCTTGCTTCCACCTCCACATGCTGCTAATGAAAGAGCACACACTGATGCTACTGATACTGCTAAAACTTTTTTGAACAATTTCATTGTTTTTCCTCCCTTAGGTTTGTTCGTTTATTTGTAAGCTTATTTTAATATTACTTACGATTATTTTACAGAGAATATTTTTACTCTTTTTATTGATTTTTTTTCAATAATATAAACAGGAAAAAAATTTATAACATCTGATCTTTTTCATATGTTTTTCTATATTTAAATGCATAATAATAATTAAATGTGTAGATTAATCCACTTTATCTTATGTTACATCACCCACAGTCATTATTTATTCAATAACTATACATAATTTCTTAATTAAACTATGTTATAAAATAATGTATAATTATTATAACTATATAATTAATAAATATAAGTAACTTTGTACATGTATAATTTTTTAAAGGAGGAATATATGAGCTACAACCAAAAGATTACAAAAGAAATAGAGGATCTGACCTCAAAATGCCTTACAAATTTAACTATAAACCAATCCTTGTATAAAGAATTTGATGTGCAAAGGGGCTTGCGCAATCTTCAAGGTGAAGGTGTAAGAGCCGGACTTACCCGTATTTCCGAGATAACCTCATTTAAAAGGGAAAACGGTGAGAAGATACCATGTGACGGTGAGCTTAGATACCAGGGCATTGATATACATGAACTTACAGACGGATTTTTAAATGAAAACAGATTCGGATTTGAAGAAGTCGCATATCTAATGCTTTTCGGCAATCTGCCTACTGCAAATGAGCTTAATGATTTCAACCGTCTGCTTGGAGACCAGAGATCTTTGCCTAAGAACTTTACAAGAGATATTATCATGAAAGCACCAAGCAAAGACATGATGAACACGCTTTCAAGATCTGTACTTACATTGTATGCCTATGACTCAAAGGCTGATGATACCTCTCTTTCAAATGTATTACGCCAATGTATCAATCTTATAGCAACCTTCCCTATGATGTGCGTATACGGTTATCATGCCTATAATCACTATATCAGAGATAAAAGTATGTACATTCATCGTCCTTCTAACGAATTGTCTACTGCCGAGAATATTTTACTTATGCTTAGAGAAGATAAGAAATACTTGGACCTTGAAGCCAAAGTGCTTGACCTTGCTATGGTCTTACATATGGAACATGGTGGTGGTAATAATTCTACCTTTACAACTCATGTGGTCACTTCCTCAGGTACAGATACTTATTCGGCTATAGCCGCAGCTCTAGGTTCTTTGAAAGGCCCAAAACATGGTGGCGCCAATATAAAAGTTGTTGAAATGTTTAAAGATATGAAAAAACATATAAAGGATATCAATGATGACGATGAAATAAAAGCTTATCTTTTAAAGCTTTTAAGAAAAGAGGCCTTTGATAAATCCGGATTAATATATGGTATGGGGCATGCTGTATATTCGCTTTCAGATCCACGTGCCAACATTTTCAAAAAATATGTTGAGCAGCTTGCAAATGCAAAACATAAAAATAATGATTTCAAACTCTATAGTGCAGTTGAAAGACTTGCACCAAAAGTAATAGGAGCTGAAAGACATATATATAAAGGTGTAAGTGCAAATATTGACTTCTACAGCGGTTTCGTTTACGGAATGCTTGATTTACCTACCGAGCTTTATACCCCGATATTTGCCTGTTCCAGAATAGTCGGATGGAGTGCTCACAGAATCGAAGAACTGATTAATACAGATAAGATTATAAGACCTGCTTATATGGCTGTTAAAGAGCACGAAAACTATATCGAAATGAAGGACAGATAATATATCCATAAAAAAAGTGTGAAAAATGAATAATCACTTTTCACACTTTATTTTTATTCTTTGTTTGCAGGTGTTATTTCCATATTTCTGAGATTATTTAATATAGTGCCATTCAGCGGAATACTTACACCCATAGGATTTATAAGGAATCCGTCACACTCCGGTGTCATAGGGAAGTTGATAAGATTCTTTGCCTCTACAATGATCTTCTTTACATTTGCATCACCCGGCATTTTATCAAACTCTATATTGTCTGTAAATATAGGTATCATATTTCCGCCGTTATCACTTATCTTTAACATAAGCATCTGCATCTGTGTTTCCCCGTCTACCTGTGTCTCTCTAACCGGTACAAGGAATCTTGCTTTTAAAATATTTACAAGCATCTCCTCTTCCAATTCACGAATCTCAGGTGTATTCGGATTATCAAGGTTTGCTCTTATCTCCTGTCCGAAATAAAGCATTGTAAGCTGTAACGATCTATTCTCTACAGGTCTTTTTTCAGGTGGTAACTCGCTAAAATCCGAGAGTTTCACTATTTCGTCAAGCTGAATTATAAATTCATTACCCTGATAATTGTACTTAACAGCGTTCACACCGGCTATTGCCATATGTGTAAATGCTCTCAAAATACCTTCCTGATTAAGTTCCAATACAGTATTCTTCTGCTTATTGGCTGCCAACTCTGCCGATTTCTTCAGAGCATTTTCTTTTTCATCAAATAAAAACGCCACATCATCAAAACTCTCATCATCACAATAAACAAATGGCAGTCTGGTAAAATCCGACTGAATTAAATATAGATTTACTGCCTTTGGAATACTTGCAAGTACTTCTCTTTTCTCCATTTTTATCTCCAAAAATTTTATTTGTCTTGAAACTACTATATACTCTTTGACTATCAAAGTCAAATACATAGTGTCAGATATATTACAAATCTTGATTTGTAAACCTATACTATTATATCAAAAATTTTCAGGAATACATATTAAAATATCTTTACAAAAATTTATGGTTGTACAAGATGCTCTTTTGCACCTTCAGAATAAACTATGGAGTAATCCGAAAGTATAAAATAACCATATGTATCAGGTATACTGTCAAGAAGCTTTACACCCTCTTCCACTCCCAGTGAAAAGCATGTAGTTGAAAGAGCATCCGCTTCTGTTGATGATTTTGTCAGTATACTTACTTCCACAAGCCCGTTATCATACGGATAACCTGTTTTCGGGTCCAAAATATGATGATAGTTTTTACCGTCTATAACAAAATGTCTCTCATAAACACCTGATGAAACAACCGATTCATCATCTACCGTAAGTAATGCTACTGTTTCATTTCTGTCTGCATAAGGTTTTTGAAGCCCTATTGTAAAGTTGTCTCCATTCGGCTTTTTACCTATGCATAAAACATTTCCTCCAAGATTTATAATAGCACTGTCAACACCTTTACTTAAAAGATATTCCTTTGTCTTATCCGCTATATATCCCTTTGCAATAGAACCGAGATCTATTCTTGTATCATCTGAAGTAAACTTTACTGTATTTCCTTCCACACTTACCTTATTATAATCTACTTTCGGCAATGCTTCCTTAATACTTTCATCACTAGGAAGCTCAGGCTCCTCCGCATTAAAATCCCATAATTCCTTTAAAGGCTCTGTGGTAATATCAAATGCACCATGTGAGATTTTACTGTAATACAATGCCTTATCTATAAGATAAGCAAGTTCATCACTTACTTCCACACTCATAGTACCTTTTTCTCTATGGTTTAATTTATACAACTCTGCAGATTCGCTTGTTGCCGAAAAGATATTCTCATAGTTTCTTATAAACTGCATTGACTCTTTTAATACATTCTCATCTCCTCCATTATATATGGATACAGTGATAAATGTATCAAGCGCAAATGTTGTGTCTGTCAAAGGCTCGTTATTTTTGTTCTTATCTATAGAAAAATCAAAATTATTGGCTATAGACTTAGTGTTTGTACGATTTCCTAAAATTGCAATTATCAGTAACACAAAAACAACTACAGCAATAGCTATTATATTTTTTTTATTAAATTGTTTCAAAATATACTCCTACTAAATTTCCCATTTTTTTGCCAAATCATTTATCTGATCTGCAAACTTAGCCAGATCCTTGTTGGCTCCATGTTTATTTTCTTTTATGATTTTTAAGAGTCTCTCTCCTGCACCGAGAAGTCTTAAATAAACGCTGCTTTCCGGCTCCTTTACTTCCTTAACCGCAACAGCAACTCCCTTAGTCTGCTTTATCCACTCTCCTCTTATAAGATCAAAAACAGATCCCGAAAAAGGTGCGGATGAATTTATTCCGTATTTACTTTTAAGTTCATTTGAAAAGTTTTCGCATACTTTATCATCACCATGCACTATAAATACTACCTTCGGCTTTTCTTCAAAAGCTGTTACCCATTTTATAAGTCCGTTTTTATCGGCATGTGAACTTATACTCTTTAAAGTTTCAATATGTGCATTTACAGAAATATTTTCTCCAAACAATCTCACCTCTGAAACATTGTCCTGAAGAGTCCTTCCCAAAGTTCCAAAAGCCTGATATCCTGCAAACACCACGCTGCATTCACTTCTCCATAAATTATGCTTTAGATGATGTCTGATTCGACCCGCATCACACATTCCGGAAGCTGATATTATGACTTTTGGTGATTTGTCAATATTTATAGCCATTGACTCATCAGAGCTTACTGTCATCTTCAGATTCGGAAAAGCTATCGGGTTTATACCGTTTTCAACAAGCGCCTTGGTCTCATCATCATAACATTCAAGTAAGTTGTCTTTAAATACATTGGTTGCCTCTATTGCAAGAGGACTGTCTACATATACAGGGAAGTTCGGAAAATTCTTCACAAGATTGTTCTGCTTTATCTGCCTCATAAAATAAAGTAGCTCCTGTGTTCTTCCGACTGCAAATGCAGGTATGACCACATTTCCGCCTCTTTCAAATGTTTCATCCAGAATTCTTGCCAGATCCGACACATGATCTGCGCCTTCCTCATGATATCTGTCACCATAGGTTGATTCCATCAAAACGTAGTCGGCATCCTTTATATACTCCGGATCTCTGATTAAAGGCTTATTGAAATTACCGATATCACCTGAAAATACTATTTTTCTGCTTTCATTTCCTTCTTTAAGCCACACTTCTATTGAAGCCGAACCAAGAATATGTCCTGCATCTATAAATCTGATACTGATATTTTCATCAATATCTACTTTTTTATTATATTCAACACCTCTAAAGAGTTTAATACTTGCTTCAACATCTGAAAGTTCATATACCGCTGTTTCCTTTTGTCTGCCTGCTCTTTCAGCTTTTCTGTTTTTCCACTTTAACTCTTCAGCCTGTATATGCGCACAGTCTCGAAGCATTATGGTACAAAGCTCCATTGTGGCATTTGATGAGTATATTTCTCCCTTAAAGCCTCTTGCAACAAGCTGTGGAATCATACCTGTATGGTCGATATGAGCATGTGTCACAAAAAGATAATCAATTTCTGCAGGTGAAACAGGCAAAGGTGCATTTTCATACACATTTATTCCCTGCTCCATACCATAATCAACTAAAAACTTCTTCTCTCCGACTTCTACATAATGACAACTCCCTGTAACCTCGTGATCTGCGCCTATAAATTCCAGTTTCATATTTTCCCCTTTTAATCAAATAACTGAGCATGTGAGTTATTAGAGCCTAAATCTATTATAACTACACAAAATATTTTTCGTCAACTTAAAATTATTATATAATAATATTGAATTATATTCTACAAAATATAAAATATACCCACTCTATGTTTTATAGAACGGGTATATATTTATAATTTCATAACTTCTTCAAGGCTTGGCTTTCTTTTTCTTCTGGTTATCTCAAATAGGCATAATTTTGTGATATCTATTGCCACTGTATTTAATCTGTCCTCTTTAAGATATTCTTTCATTGTATGATATATCAAATCTATTTCTGATTTATCCGTGGTATTTATTAAATCTATAATTATAATACCCGAAATATTTCTAAGTCTCAGCTGCCTTGCAGTCTCTTTTATTGCTTCAAGGTTTGTATTTAATTTAATTATTCCGGCTTCTTTTTTTCGAACATTTTTTCCGGTATTTACATCAACCACTGTAAGAGCTTCAGTGGATTCTATATAAAGATAGCCTCCATCCTTTAACCACACCTTTTTGCTTAATAAATCGCTAAAAAGAGTATCTATAGAATAAAGCTTATTTAGACTTATCATATTATCTTCATAGAATCTGACTCTGCCAAGCAGATCTTCTCGCTCTTCTTTAAAAAATTCAACTATTCCTTCGTATATATCCTTGATATCCGTTACTATATCAAACTCGGCATATTTTAATCTGTCTTTAACAATATCTATATAGTCTTTAGAGCCTGCATAAAGCATTGCAGGTGCCTTTATATAGTTTTTCTTTGCAAGAATTTGATCAAGTACTTCACAATCCGAAAGATTTGCTACGGCACCGGGCAGCTTGTTTTTAATAGGAAGCTTTGAAATCTTTATTACAATATCATCACCCTCGTGTAAAACATTATGCTCTTTTTCATCGGCAAATATAAGATGATTAAGTTCAGCCATATCAAAATATACCATTTGACGTTTTGAATTGTACTCAATCTCTACAAAGGCGGCATTTATATTTTGAGCTATTTTTTTTACTTTTCCAATATGAATACTGCCAAGTAAAGAAGTATCCTCGATATACTCTATCTCATTTGCCCTATTATCATATGATATTGCAAAATTTTTATTCTTATAACTTGTAATTAAAAGCTTAGATAATTTCACACCCATACTCATCAAGGGCCTTCCCTTCATCTGTATACATATCTAATCTATATAAATAATATTCATTCTTTTTAGCTGCCGATAATCCTTCTTCGTATAAAAATTCCATAACAGCGGCAGGCTTTATATTATTTGTACTTCCCTGTGAAAGATGCATGTATACACCGTTTTCTATAGCTTCAAGCTTATATATAAAAGGCTTTATATCCACAACTGAAGTTGTCTCCACCTCTACAAACTTACCATACTGATTTTTCTTTTTCTTTTTTGATACCTTTGTCAGTAATATAGACTCTTTTGACATAAGCTTTTCTATAGCGGCATTAATTTCTGCTTCTTTTACTTCTGTTTTAAATTCCGCCTTAAAATCGGCTGTATCCATCAAGGCCATAGCAGGTTTGGAATTATCCGGAATCTGTAAAAACTTAGTGACCTTCATTCCGGTACACATCATCTCATTAAGTCTTTTTATTGCTTCTTTAGATGAAATATGACTCCCTTCCTTTAACTCTATATCCATATATTCACCAAGCCCCGATACACCCATACTTAGAGGAGCACCAAATGACATTATCTGATGAGGTGAAAATCCTTCACTGTACTTTATAGGAATATCTGCCCTTCTCATAGCTTTTTGAAAATATCTCATTATATCCAAATGGCCTATAAAACGCATTTGCTCGGTTTTTTCAAACTTAATTCTTACCTTCAAAGCAAACACCTCCATTATATTTTCTTGCACCACAACCTAAACACTGCTGTCTACAGTTTGGTGAGATCTTATCTTCATGCGCTGTTTTCCACTCTCTGATAAGGAATTCCTTTGTAACTCCGGAATCTATAAAATCCCAAGGGAATATCTCATCCAAATCTCTTTGTCTTAATGTATAAAAGCCGGGATCTATACCGGTTTGCTCATATGCCTTAAGCCAATATTCCAAATCAAACTGATCCGACCATGAATCATACATTGCACCGTTTTGATAAGCATTAACTATGACATCCGCAATCTTTCTGTCACCTCTTGCCATGAGTCCCTCAAGCAATGTTACCTCCGCATCATGGTACTGATACTTCATACTCTTTTGATTAAGCTGTTCTCTGAAAGTATCCTTTACAAGATGTGCTCTTCTAAGGTACTCTTCTTCAGTTTCCATTTTTGCCCACTGGAATGGTGTAAACGGTTTCGGCACAAAGAAAGATGAACTTGCGGTAATAGATACTTTACCGATTCTTTGATCCTTTGGAATAGAGTAATAATTTTCAGCTATTTTTTCACAAAGCAGCGGTATACCCTTAATATCCTCCTCAGTCTCTGTAGGAAGTCCAAGCATAAAGTAAAGCTTTACTTTATTCCAGCCCCCCTTAAACGCCTCCATTGAACCGCTTAATATATCTTCCTCTGTAATTCCCTTATTTATTACATCCCTTAGTCTCTGTGTTCCGGCTTCAGGTGCAAATGTCAAAGAGCTCTTTTTCACATCCTGAACTTTACTCATTACATCTAATGAAAAAGCATCAATTCGCAAAGACGGCAAAGATATATTAATCCCTCTATCCTTTGTATATTCCAAAAGAAAATCAAGAAGCTTATCAAGCTGACTGTAATCACTTGAACTGAGTGAACTGAGTGAAATCTCTTCCGCTCCGGTAATATCAAGCATTGTTTTAGCATAATTTATAAGATATTCAAGTGAATGTTCTCTTTGCGGTCTATATACATTTCCCGCCTGACAGAATCTGCATCCTCTGATACATCCTCTCATTATCTCAAGCACCACTCTGTCTTGTGTGACCTTAATAAAAGGAACTACCGGCTTTGAAAGGTATGATACAGTGTCCATATTTTGAACCACAACTCTGTGTACAACACTTGGAACATCTTCGTACTTAGGTGTAAATGATGCTATAGTACCGTCTTCCTTATAGCTTACATCATAAAACTCCGGTATATACATACCGTCAAGTTTTGCCGCTTTTCTTAAAAATTCATGTTTTGAAAGCCCGTTTTTTTTGCATTCCTTATAAAGGTCAAGCAGCTTGTCATAAACAACTTCACCCTCACCTATATAGAATATGTCAAAGAAAGGTGACAAAGGCTCCGGATTATAAGTACATGGACCACCACCTATTACTATAGGATATTCCTCTCCCCTGTCCTTTGCATACATTGGAATCTGTGAAAGTTCTAAAACCTGCAAAATATTTGTGTAGCACATCTCATACTGTAAGGTAATGCCTAAAATATCGGCATCCTTTACATTTTCCTGGCTCTCCAAAGAAAACAACGGAATATTCTTTTCTCTGAGTATCTTATCGAGGTCAACCCATGGTGAAAATAATCTCTCACAGAATGTGTCTTCTCTTTTATTGAGCATATCATATATAATCTGCATTCCTATATGACTCATTCCTATTTCATAGACATCAGGAAAACACATAACAAATCTTATATCTACATCTTCTAATATTTTATCTCTTGAATTTAACTCACCGCCGATATATCTTGCCGGCTTGTCTACGCTAAGCAGTATATCATCGCTTAGTGCTAATTTTCTCATATATTCCTCTTTCTAATTTTAAACTGCATTATTTAATTCATAATAGAAGCCCTTCATCTCCATAAGCTCCTTATGATTTCCTTGTTCTATAATATGACCGTCTTTAAGTACCAGTATCACATCGGCATTTTTTATAGTTGAAAGTCTGTGAGCAACTACAAAACTTGTTCTACCTGTCATCATCTTATCAAATGCCTTACTTATTCTTGCTTCAGTCATCGTATCTATACTTGATGTTGCCTCATCAAGTATAAGCATAGGTGGCAATACGAGCATTATCCTTGCAATACATAAAAGCTGTCTTTGTCCTGCCGAAAGATTTTCACCACCCTCGGTTACTAATGTATCATATCCGTCAGGTAATCTTTTTATAAAGCTGTCTGCATAGGCTTCCTTAGCTGCCGCCTCTATCTCTTCAAATGTAGCATCCGGTTTTCCAAATGCAATATTATCTCTTATTGATGCATTCTTTAACCATGTCTCCTGCAAAACCATACCGAAATTTTCTCTGATGGATTTTCTTGTAATATCATTGATATTCTTGCCTTCTATCTTAATAGAGCCGCTGTCGATATCATAAAATCGCATCAAAAGATTTATAATAGTGGACTTTCCGCTTCCTGTCGGTCCAACTATTGCAATTCTTTGTCCGGCTTTTACATCCAAATTCAAATCTTCTATAAGCTTCTTTGATTTGTCATAGGAGAAGTAAACATGTGATATTTCTACATTCCCGTCTACATTTTCAATCTTATTATTTTCATCCTTATCAGGAAGTATCTCTTCTTCATCTATAAGTGCAAATACCCTCGCTGCACATGCAAATGAATTTTGCAATTCAGTAACAACTCCCGATATTTCATTAAAAGGCTTTGTATATTGAGTAGCATAACTTAGTACGGAGGTGACTTGTCCAACACTCATTTTCCCCGTAATTGCAAGCAATGCTCCTGAAATGGCAACACCTGCATATACCAAAGAGTTTACAAATCTTGTAGCCGGGAATGCTATAGCTGAAATAAATATCGCATTTTGACTTGCAACCCTTAGTGCCTCATCAGATTCTTTAAACTCGTTTTCTATCTGATTTTCCATATTGAAGTTTTTTACAGTTCCAAGTCCTGCAATCATTTCATCCACTATTCCTGTCATCCTTGCTCTTCTTTCCGATTGTGACTTGAAATGCTTGTAAGTATTCTTTGCAATAAGTCCTGCCACAAGCATTGCAAGCGGTGTAACAAGAAGTACCACTAGTGTAACATATACATTTATTGTAAACAGTATAAAAATAGTAAGTACTATTGTAAGTATTCCTGTGAAAAACTGGGCAAATCCCATCAATAACCCTTCAGAAAACTGGTCTACGTCATTAATAACTCTATTTATTATCTCACCATGACTTGTAGAATCCACATATGATATAGGCAGTTTCATTATCTTTGCAAATGCCTGATTTCTGATATCCCTTACCATATGATATGCAACTCCGTTATTTATTGCAGTCATACACCACTGTGCTATAGCCGTAATACACATAATAATCATCATCAGTAATATCACTTTTATGAGCTTTTCAAAGTCTACATTTCCCTTTGAAACAATTGTATCCACAGCTCTACCTGTAAGTATCGGTAAATATAAAGTTGTAAGTACAATAACCACAGCAAGTATCAGACTGACAAACATCCTGAATCTGTATGGATGAAGCAGGTTTAAAATTCTTTTTAAAGTGTTTTTATTTTTCTTCATTTTAAGCCTCCTCATTCATTATCTGTGAACTGTATATTTCTTTGTAAATAGGATTATTCTCCAAAAGTTCATCATGAGTGCCAATTCCCACAATTTTTCCGTCGTCAAGTACTATTATTCTGTCTGCATTTTTTATTGAGACTATTCTTTGGCTGACTATAAGAGTGGTAATATTTTCTATCTCTTTAATTGCCTTTCGAAGCCTTGAGTCTGTAGCATAGTCAAGCGCTGAAGATGAATCATCAAGTATAAGTATTCCTGCTTTTTTTACAAGACTTCTTGCAATGGAAAGCCTCTGTTTTTGGCCTCCGGAAAAATTATTTCCATACATTGCAACTTCAGAATCAAGTTTACCTTCTTTGGAATTGATTACATCTGTGGCCTGAGCGATATCCGCAGCTTTATACAATTCTTCATCAGTTGCACTCTCATCTCCCCAAAGCAGATTGTTTCTTATATTTCCCCTAAACAGCCTTGACTTTTGCTCAACCAAAGCCACATTCCTTCTTATAGACTCTAAAGTGTATTCTTTTATATCTCTACCTGCAATTTTTATACTGCCTCTGCTTATATCATAAAATCTTGGAATCAAGTTTATTAAAGAGCTCTTTCCTGAACCTGTACCTCCAATGATACCTATGGTTTCTCCCTTTCTTACAGAAAATGTTATATCTGAAATAGCCTCTTCCTTTGACTTAGGATATGCAAAACCCACATTTTCAAAAGTTATTATCTCACCGTCAAAATCATTTAAAACAAGCTCACTGTTACCGCCATTTATCGATGATTTAATATCAAATATTTCATTTATTCTCTTTGCACAGGCACTGGCCTTTGCTAAAAGTATTATTAGATTGGCAAACTTTACAAGTTCTACAAGTATCTGTGACATATAATTTATAAGAGCCACTACTTGACCGGTAGTAAGATTACCTATATTTACCTGTATTCCACCTGCTTGAAGTATTGCTACTATACCTAAATTTACTACAACATATGTAAGAGGATTTAAAAGTGCGGATATATTTCCCACTCTTAACTGATCATTATATAAATCCTCTGTCGCAGTATCATATTCACCGATCTCACTTTTTTCTTTTGAAAAAGCACGAATAACTCTGATACCTGTAAGATTTTCTCCCGTTTTTCCAAGAACCTTATCAAGCTTTCTTTGTACATTTCGATAAAGACCTATACTCTTAGACATTATGAACGCAACTATTATTGAAAGAATTACTATTACAGTAAATGCGATAAGCGACATCTTTGCATCTATATTAAATGACATTACAAATGCACCTGCTACTATAAAAGGTGACCTGAGAACCAGTCTAAAAAATCTGTTTACACCGTTTTGCACCTGATCACTGTCATTTGTAATTCTTGTTACAAGAGTTTCTCTTCCAAGTATATCAGTCTCTGCATGTGAAAACTTTAAAATATGAGCAAACAAATCATCTCTAAGCTTTGTTCCGAAGCCTGTTGCAGCCTTTGCACTGAAATACTGTGCAACTATTGCTGATATAAGCCCAATTACAGCTAATGTCACAAGCAGTATACCCATCTTTATAATATAATTTGAATTTTTATTTCCAATACCGATATCAATAATTTTTGCTATAACAAGCGGTACCAAAAGTTCAAAAGCCGCCTCCAAGAATTTAAATAAAGGCGCAAGAACAGACTCTACTTTATAATCTTTTAAATATCTAACCAGTCTAAGCATATTCCTCCTATATGTTTGCGTACAATTTCTTTATGATAATGCTTTTTTAATAGATTGTCAAAGTAAAAGGCATATATTTATAATGAAAAACACATTATAAATATATGCCTGAAATTTATCCCATCAAAGATGATACAAAATACCATACAAGCACTACAAGTCCAAGACCGATTCTGTAGTAACCGAAGAATTTAAAGTCATTTTTCTTTATCCAGTTCAATAAGAAACTTATAGAGAAAACAGATACTACAAATGCAACTATCATTCCAAGTAAAAGATATACGACTTCAGCTGCAGTATAGTGGAAACCGAATTTAGCCAGTTTCAAAAGGCTTGCACCGAACATTATCGGTATGCTTAAGAAGAAAGAAAACTCTGCCGATA
Organism: uncultured Lachnoanaerobaculum sp.; assembly: GCA_916720285.1. Lineage (GTDB taxonomy): Bacteria > Bacillota > Clostridia > Lachnospirales > Lachnospiraceae > Lachnoanaerobaculum. Next base: position 13,279 of record CAKAQP010000008.1, read on the forward strand.
CGGCCCTTGAAGCTCCTAAAATCATACCGCCTATAATAGTCGCACCTGACCTTGATGTTCCCGGTATAAGTGCAAGCACCTGAAAGAATCCTATAAATAAAGCTGTCTGATAATCTATTGCATGAACGCTTCTTATGCTGTCCACTCTCTTTTTATTGGAATTTTCTATCATTATAAATAAAATACCATATATAATCAGCGCCATAGATACCACAAATCCGTTATAAAGATGTGCATCCAGCCAGTCATCAATTAAAAATCCCAACATAGCGGCCGGCAGACATGCAATAATAATCTTCTTCCACAGTTCGATAGTAAGTCTTCTCATCTTTGAACTTTTACCCCTGCTAAACGGATTCAGCTTTTTAAAATATAAAACTACAACCGCCAAAATGGCACCAAGCTGTATAACCACCATAAACATTGATTTGAACTCGGCGCTTGCATTAAGTCTTATAAGTTCATCAATTAAAATCATATGACCTGTGGAACTTATAGGCAGCCACTCAGTTATACCCTCTACAATACCTATAATTATGACCTTGAGTATCTCCAGTATATTCATACTAATCCTTTCCATATTTATCTTCTAAATATTCTCTATCTGCCAATCGATAGGCGATATATTATTTTTTATCAAAAATTCATTTGCTTTTGAAAAATGCTTACATCCGAAAAATCCTCTATATGCAGAGAGCGGACTTGGATGCACGGTCTTTAATACCAGGTGCTTAGGGTTATTTAACATTTTTGCCTTTGATATTGCGGCACTTCCCCATAGCATAAACACAATAGGTCTGTCGGTATCATTTATAATATTTATTATCGCATCCGTAAAATTCTCCCATCCCTTTCCCTGATGTGAAAAGGCTTTATGCGCTCTTACCGTAAGTATGGTATTAAGTAAAAGTACTCCCTGATTAGTCCATTTTAACAAATTCCCGTTATTAGGTACATATGTACCTACGTCATCATGAAGCTCTTTATATATATTTATAAGAGAAGGTGGAATTTTCTTTTGAGACTTAGGTACTGAAAAAGATAAACCATGTGCCTGATTCTCTCCATGATAAGGGTCCTGTCCCAAAATCACTACTTTAATATTTGATAAAGGTGTAAGATGTAAGGCCTCAAATATCTTATCTGCCGGCGGAAATACCGTATGTGTACTGTACTCCTCTTTTACAAATTCATACAAACTCCTGTAGTATGGCTTTTTAAACTCCCCACTAAGTACTTCTTTCCACTCTCCGGTCAATTCACTCATATAGAATACCCCGATTACTTTGTTTTATTTAAAGATTAAGCTGAAGTATATACCTGTTTTATAAAAAACAAGTCGTATACAAAAGTATATAGTTTATTCTATCATAGCTAATTGTCCTATACAAGGTTTTAAATAATGTCAATTATGCTAATTTAATGTTAAACAAATAAAATTTATTAACTTCTATGATATTAGTCTTACCTATTTACAAGCAATATACTTTGTTCTATAATTATTTTGCAGCAGTAAATTGTATACATTTTAATATTAATGTATTTACTTTATTTAAAGGAGAATTATGAAGGATATTAAAAGAATACTGGAGCTTAATCTTGCTCTGTATAAGAAATATGATATTCCCATAGCCAATTTGGAAGAATTTGTTTTTGGTTTCAAATGGGCAATGGCTATTGATAATAATAAAAAAATAAGTTTTGCACTCAGAATAGGTAATGAAAAGCCTATAGCTGAATATGAGTCTATCATAAGAGAGCTTATAGGCAAGCCTTTAGATCAATGTATAATTGAGCTTTTACTTAAAGAAGATGAGACACTTCGTACTATACTTGTAGTGCTAAGCAATTTGATGAGCAAACCTTTAAACACCGTCGAGCTTCTAAAAGACAGAGGTATTGAACGTAGCGAAGGTCTTAATTTTAAATATGATGTAAAGGATATGAAGGTAGGACTTATAGGATATGGTGTTTATATCAGATTTTTCCTTAACAAATGTAAGGAATTTCACGCCTTTGATCTACTGCCTGAAAAACAGATTCTAAGCTATCATATATCAAAGGACAGTACGGAAGTTTATCCGAAAAATATTTATTTCCATCTTGGAGAAGATGCTCTAAAGCACACAGATGTGCTCAAAGATTTGGATATAATTATTATGTCAGGTTCTACACTTGTAAATAACTCCTATCTTGATATATTAAATGCCTGCACCAAAGCAAAAATAAAAGGAATATACGGTCCAAGCAATGAACTGTCACCGGACTATCTGTTTGAATCAGGTTTCAATTATATTTTCAGTATGAACGCAAAAGACTCTAAGACATATCTTGACTGTTCATTTGCCGCCATTCCAAACTTTGAGACATTTGAGGTTATGGATCTTTATGAATTAAAAAAGGTAAATTAAACCCGAAAACACCCCGGATAACTTAATATTCGGGGTGTTTTTATATCCGGTTTTATGTATTACCGCTTTCAAGACAGCCTATTACAGACTTCTTATATTCCAAAAACTCTTTCGTAAGCTTAAAAGAATTATCCCTTACAGAAGCTTCTATCTTAATCTCAGTTTTTATGTCGCCATCACCAAGTATATATATCCTATCCGACAGAAGTATTGCCTCATCTACATCATGAGTTATAAATATAGTGGAAGTATTATATTTTCTTCTCATATTCATATACCAGTCATGCATCTCATCCTTTGTAATGGCATCCAGTGCAGAAAATGGCTCATCAAGTAAAGAAATATCTTTTGAAAAAAGATGTGTCCTTATAAGTGCAATCCTTTGCCTCATACCTCCTGAGAGTTCTTTAGGATATTTCTTTGCATAGGCATCCAGCTTAAACTCTTTTAACAATTTATTTGCCTTTACCAATGCATCCGCTTTCTTTTGTTTTTTTATAAAAAGAGGAAGTGCCACATTCTCTTCTATAGTCATATAAGGCAGCAAAAGGTCTTTTTGAAATGAATAGCTTATAATACCTGATTTACCTGTGATATCCTCTCCTCTATATATTACCTTTCCTGCATCCGGCTTTAACAGGCCGGCTATTATATTAAATAAAGTACTCTTTCCGCTTCCGCTTACTCCAAGAAGCGAAACCAGTTCATTATCCCTCAGCTCAAGATTTATATTTGAAATAATTTCCCTTTCATCATATCCGAAGCTTACATTTCTTACTTCTAAAATAACCTCACTATTTTGTGATAAATTCATTATCAAGTCCCGCTCCCTCATCTATAGGGTTTTCTAAAAGATTGTTCTCATTAAGCCATTTGTAAAATTCTCCCCATCTGTCTGCATCAATATATCCCCATGGTGTACCTTCGTCAATGTATTGAGCCGATAAATACTCCTGAGATGCCATAGCCAGATTCTTATCTATCTCCGGTGCATACTTTAAGAGTATTTCCGCAGACTCCTTCGGATTTTCTGCAGCAAACTCGTATCCTTTTTTTGTAGCCTCAAGAAAGCTCTTAACTGTATCCTTATCATTTTTTATCATATCATCATTTGTGAAAATTACAGGTGTATAATAGTCAAATGTAGGATTTATATCTTTGAAAGCAAAATAATCAAATTCAAAGCCTTTGACATTGGCTGCGATACCTGCCCATCCATAATATACCCAGATAGCGTCTACCTGTTTGCTGCTTAGTGCAGATACCTCATCAGTAACTGTTGAGGGTATAAGATTTACCTTACTGAAATCTCCCCCGTCCTTTTCAACTACATTTTTTAATATAGCTTTTTCTATCGGCATATCCCATGTCGCATAATTTTTACCTTCAAGTCCCTTAGGTGATGTAATTCCGTCATCTTTTCTTGACATTATTCCTGAAGTATTGTGCTGTGTTATAGCTGCAACCGCCTTTATAGGAAGAGCATTATCTCCGGAAAGCGCTCCTGCCATAGTATCTTGAAATGATACTCCAAAGTTTGCCTTTCCGCTTGCAACGAGTACTTCCGCACCGTCCTCAGGTGGCTGAACTATTTCAAGCTCAATTCCTGCATCCTCATAGTATCCCTTTTCCATTGCAACATAAAATCCTGTATGATTGGTATTCGGAGTCCAATCAAGTACCAAAGTCAGCTTCTTACTGTCTGTTTTCGTAGATTTTTTACTACCACAGGCAGTGCTTCCCAAAACCAAAGCACCTACGCTTAATGCAACAAACAAATTCTTAATTACTTTTTTCATGTTTCTCCTCCCATGGCATGGAGATTTTCTGTAATAAATCCACTGCCTTTAATAATAATAAACTAAGTATAGATATAATAATTATCACTGCAAACATCTTATCAAAGGCATATGCCTTTCTTACCCTTGTCATATAGACTCCAAGGCCTCTAAATCCACCAAGCCATTCCGATATCACGCCTCCTACTACCGAGTATGATGCCGAAATTTTCAAGGCCGCAAAAAACTTTCCCATAGATGAAGGCAGCTTTATAAATTTATAAATATCAAATTCACTTGCACCCATGGACTTTAATAGGTTTATCTCATCTTTATCCGTACTTTTAAATCCTTCAAGTACACCTATCGTAATAGGAAAAAAAGTTACAAGTACTATCAGTATAATTTTAGGCAAAAGATCATATCCGAACCATAATACCAAAAGCGGTGCTATGGCTATTGTAGGGATTGTTTGACTGATTATAATAATCGGATAAAATGTTTTATAAAGTTTTGAAAATCTGTCCATCAACAATGCAAATAATAACCCCAACATCACTCCTACTGTCAGTCCAAGCATACTTTCAAGCAGTGTATATAAAAGATGATACATAAGCAATGAAAAATCTCCTGTCAATGCCCTTACTATCTGTATCGGTGAAGGCATAAGATATGCCGGTATTACTTGTAGGCTGCAAAGCATCTGCCAGATTAACAAGAATAAGATACCAAATCCGATCGGGTATATACTATCTCTTTTATTTTTCATCTGTATGGTGTTTTGTCACCTTTCTGTCTATTGTAAGCAAGTCTCCGTCAGGTTTAAAGCTTACTTTAATATATGCCATTACCCCGGGTGCACCTGCCCTTATCGCCACATGTTGACATTCCTTTACTATATCCATAAGTTTGTCATAATCACCCTCAATGGTAGTTTCAAAAGGACCAACATAATATTTTAAACCTGTGCTCTTTATATATGCTATTACCTCATCAACAATTCTCACTATTTCTTCATTGTCATATACTTCAGGTAATGTCTGTATAGCTACACTCGCATTCATATTTACCTCCAAAAAAAGACTGCTCTACGGCAGTCTTTTTCTTTCCTACGCCGGCATTACCCGGATCAGGTTATGGGTTAAGGTAAAAACCTCTCTCAGCCGTATTAGCACCCCTTCAAATATTTACTTTGATTATAATACTAATCCGAAAAATTTCAATCAAAATTTTTTTGTAAAAAATAAAAACTTTTAGTTGACAGATTAGAGCTTAACTGATATAGTATCAAAGTACCTTACAGAGGGGAATAGTTCAATGGTAGAGCAACGGTCTCCAAAACCGTAAATGGGGGTTCGAGCCCCTCTTCCCCTGCTTTAAATCTCGAGGTGTGGCTCAGTTTGGTGGAGTGCAGCGTTCGGGACGCTGAGGTCGCAAGTTCGAATCTTGTCACCTCGATTTTTATAAGGCCAATTGGTCAAGCGGCTAAGACGGCGCCCTCTCACGGCGCAAACCCGGGTTCGATTCCCGGATTGGTCATTAAAGGAAGAGTAAAGCTCTTCCTTTATTCATATATGGGCTTGTGTAGCACAGTTGGTAGTGCAACTCATTCGTAATGAGTAGGTCGTCGGTTCGAGTCCGATCGCGAGCTTAAAAAAGCTGCCGAAAGGCAGCTTTTTTACATTTCCACTTCTATTCCGTCTCTCCAGATTCTGTCAAGATCATAGAAAGCTCTGTCTTCTCTAAGGAAAATATGAACAACAACATCCCTGTAATCAAGCAACATCCATGTTGCATTCTTATTTCCTTCTATAGCATGCGGAACAATTCCTTCTCTACCCAAAATAAAATCAATCTCGTCAGATATAGCCTGAACCTGATTTACATTGTTTGCACTGGCTATTATAAAATAATCCGCTACAGAACTTACTTTTGTTATATCAATAACCTTGATATCTTCGCCCTTTTTATCATCAATTATATTATAAATCTTTTTTACAATTTCTTTTATTTCCATCTACACCTCTTCATCTCTCAATTCATATGTAAATTTATCTATATACATATCCTGACCGCTCAAATACTCAATGGTCGAATTTGCAATTCTTCCTATCGCTTTTGTTATATCCTCAAATGCAAGTTTTCTTATCTCATCAAGACCCGGTAATTGTTTTCTGTTAGGCTCTATATAATCTGCAACAAATACAATTTTTTCCAACATACTCATATCTTTTTTACCTGTTGTATGCCATCTTATAGCTGACAAGATATCTTTATCTTCTATATTATAGTTTTTCATTGCCAAAAAAGGCGCATATATTGCATGTAGGATTTGCGGCGCTTTATCTGACACCAAAGCAACATAAGATTTATCGGTATAAGGATCAATAAATCCGTCCATATCCTCTTTAAGCTTTGAAACCTTCTCTCCTTTTGCAACATCATGCAAAACACCTGCAAGTTCCGCTCTCACAATATCCTCTCCATAGCGCATAGCCAAAGCAGCCGATGTATAAGCCACTCCAAGAGTATGCTCATATCTTTTTTTCGACAATTTTTCTTTCAAATCAGCCTTTATTAGGTCTATATTTTCTCGACTAAAATCAAACATATATTTTATTCTCTTTTATATATCTGCAAACATCCTCAGGAACATACTTTGTAATACTTTCTCCGGCTCCGGCCAATTCCCTTATATGAGTTGAAGAAATATCAATATCCATAGTATCCAAAAAGTAAATACCTTTAATCTCATATTTACTTTTCAGATGCTCAAAATGCTTTTTCAAGGTAAGATTTTCATTGCTGTAATCCCTTGATGCCACTATCAATTTTACTATCTTTAATATAATATCCGGATTTTTCCAGGTTTCTATCTCATAAAACGAATCCGCACCCATAATAAAGTAAAATTCATCATCAATATACTTACTTTGAAGCTTTTCCAGAGTATTGAAAGTGTAGGAATTACCTTCTAAAGTATTTTCAAAATCTGAACAATAAAATCCGTCTTGTCCCTGTATTGCCAATTCAATCATAGATTTTCTCAGTGAAAATTCACTTATCTTTTTACCGAGCTTATGTGGTGGTGTCTTTGCAGGCATAAACCACACTTCATCAAGATTACATAACTCTTTTGCTCCCTCTGCCAGTATCAAATGCCCAAAATGTATCGGATCGAATGTACCTCCAAGAATACCAATCTTCTTCATATTATTTCGGAAGATTTATCTTTCTGTTCTTAGGCTCATCAGCCTGTTTATAAAGTACTATCTTCTTTCCTATGACCTGCACAACCTCACTCCTTGTAAGCTTTGCAATTTCAGCCGCAATTATCTTAGGATCATCGGCACAGTTTTTCAAAACAGATATCTTTATTAACTCTCTGGGCTCCATAGCCTCTGCAATAGCTGCCGCATTCTCCTCTGTAAGAGAAGCTTTACCTATTTGCATTATAGGGTCAAGGTTCATAGCCAGTCCCTTTAAATATGCTCTTTGTCTACTATTCATTTTTCTCCTATTTACTTATAATAGTCAAACTCATGGCCATACATACGAACAGTATTTCCATCAACTATTCCTGCCTCTTCCAGTTTTTCTAAAACACCTGATGTCTTTAAAAATTTCTGGAAGAAATCAAATCCCTTTTCAGAATCCAGATTTGTATATCCAAGCATCTTCTCTATTCTTGGACCTTCTACCACAAATACTCCGTCTTCGTCAATCTCAACTGTAAACGGAAGATTCTTATCGCTTGAATAATCTACTTCAAACTCTTTCTCAAAAACTTTAACAGTTCTGTCTATTGTACTTAAAACGTTTACCAGTTCATAGAGAAGCTCCTGTATACCTTTTCCGCTTACACCCGATATAGGGAATACCTTAATGTCGGGGAAAGCCTCCTTTATTCTCTCTATCTGACTGTTTTCTTCGTCATAGATTGCATCTATTTTATTTGCGGCAATAATCTGCGGTCTTTCAAGCAGACTCTCATCATAACTCTTCAGCTCGTTCATGATGGTTTTTATATCCTCTACAGGATCTCTGCCTTCAGTAGAAGCCGCATCTACCACATGTACAAGTACCTTGGTTCTTTCAATATGTCTTAGGAAATCATGTCCAAGGCCTACACCTTCACTTGCACCCTCTATAAGTCCCGGAATATCCGCCATTACAAAACCGCCTGCTCCCTTTACATCCACAACTCCAAGATGAGGATCAAGTGTTGTAAAGTGGTAATTAGCAATCTTAGGCTTTGCATTACTTACTCTTGAGAGAAGTGTAGACTTACCTACATTAGGAAATCCTACAAGACCTACATCTGCTATAACCTTTAGCTCCAAGAGAACAAACATCTCTTTTCCGGGCTGACCCGGCTTTGCGAACTTCGGCACCTGCATAGTAGCTGTGGCAAAATTCATATTTCCGAATCCACCTTTACCGCCTCTAAGGATTACCTCTCTTTTATTTTCTCCCGACATATCGGCAATAACCTTGCCGGTTTCAAAGTCTTTTATTACAGTACCCTCAGGTACCTTAAGTGTCAGGCTCTTGGCATCCGCACCATGGCATTTTCTCTTACCGCCCGGTTCACCGTCTCCTGCCACATATTTTCTCTTCATTCTAAAATCGGTGAGTGTGTTCAGACCTTCATCTACCTCAAAAATGATATCTCCGCCTTTTCCACCGTCACCACCGTCAGGACCGCCTGCAGCCACAAAAAGCTCTCTTCTAAAGCTTACATGACCGTCTCCGCCCTTACCGGACTTTATAAAAATTTTTGCACTATCAGCAAACATAAATACCTCTTTGTATTAAAGAAGGCCTCATACATCTGTATGAAGCCTCCCGTCTCAACTCTTATTCAGCAATAGCTCTTGGGTAAACAGAAACCTGCTTTTTGTCTCTGCCCTTTCTTTCAAAACGAACTACACCATCAACTGTAGCGAACAAAGTATCATCACCACCACGACCTACATTAAGTCCCGGATGAATCTTTGTACCTCTCTGTCTGTATAGTATATTTCCAGCTAAAACAAACTGTCCGTCTGCTCTCTTAGCACCAAGTCTTTTTGACTCAGAGTCACGACCGTTCTTTGTAGATCCAACTCCCTTTTTATGAGCGAAAAGCTGAAGGTTCATTTTTAACATTTACTTGACCTCCTGTAAATTAATCTTGATAAAATCTCTGTACTCTTCTCCTATATCCATAAGACCAAGAATACATGAATCCAGTAATAGTCCCGATTTTTCACTTCTATCATGCAAAATCAAAGAAAAGAAGCCGTCGTCAGAATCGACCGTAAAATCGTCATCACAAAAATGTTCAATAGAATTCGCCAAATTCAGTGTAAGCACCGAAACCGCCGCGCATACTATATCCTTGCCTTCTTCATCAAAGTTTGCATGTCCTGAAACTTTCAAACCGGTGTATTTGCCGTCTTTGGCAAATGCAATAACATCAATCATAAAGATTATGCATTAATCTTTTCAATCTTAACTTCTGTAAACTGCTGTCTGTGACCGTTCTTCTTGTGGTGACCTTTTTTAGGCTTGTACTTGTATACAATAACCTTCTTAGCCTTGCCCTCTTTAAGAACAGATGCACTGACACTTGCTCCTGTTACAGTAGGTGTTCCAACTTTAAGTTCTCCATCGTTTAGTGCAAGAACCTGATCAAATGTAACAGCCTCACCGTCTGCTTTTCCAAGTTTCTCTACTCTAATGATATCTCCTTCAGAAACCTTATACTGCTTACCACCTGTAGCAATAATTGCGTACATAAGGATACCTCCTATTATCATTACTCGCCAAAATTGGTGCCTGAAACAGGCTTGAAACCAACATTGAGCGGCATACCTATTGAGTATACACTAGAAATATAGTGATTGTCAATCAATATATTTACTTTCACTTTCATTTAATATTGTCTCTGCCTGCTTTGTAGCATCCTTATCTACATCAGACTTATTTGTAACCTTATTTATAAGTTCAGGAATCATATCAATGATTTTAGTGAATGCATCCTGATTTTTTATATTCACAACCTTTGTTCTTCCGTCTTGAATAATAAGCATTGCACTTGGTGTTATCTTGGCACTCATTCCGCCGCCACCCTTTGACTTTGAGGTTTCTTCAAACGTCCCGGTTGCCATTCCGCAACTTACATCCACCAATGGTATTATTGTAGTATCACCTACAACAATAGGCTCTCCCACTACAGTCTTTGTTGTAAGAAAAGTATTCATACCGTTAAATATAGCTTCGGCATTATCAAAAAATCGACTGTTCTTCTCCATCTTTGCCCTTTCTATCGTAAAACATAATATATGCAAATTTATAGACTCTCTTAAAGTCTTCATTATACCACATATTTATAATAATATCACCATACTTAGTTTACATTTATTTCCATATTTGATATGATAGTATCAATTCCTAGTTATGCACTAGGTATTAAATTAAATCAAACTGATGATTTCGCTCAAACTCCGAAGGCTTTCAGCTTAAATAAATCATCAGATTATATAGAAAAGAGGAATCAAATGAAAATTTCTACTAGAGGTAGATACGCTTTAAAAATGATGGTCGAGTTTGCAATAAACTCCGATACACCTACAAAAATAAATCAGGTCTCCAAATCCTATGGAATTTCTGAAAAATACTTGGAGCAGATAGTTTCCATTCTTTCAAAGGCTAAGCTTGTAAAAAGTATTCGTGGTGCTCAAGGCGGATATTTACTCATTAAACCTGTAGAAGAATATACTGTCGGCGAAATACTGAGACTTACAGAGGGCTCACTCTCTCCGGTTGACTGTCTTGACGGCAACGGTTCCTGCGTGCATTCAGACTTTTGTGTAACACAGAACCTTTTCAAAAAAGTTGAAGATGCCATAAACAATGTAGTGGACAATATATCTCTTCAGGATCTGGTAGACGATGAGCTTGATATACGAAAAAGAGAAAAAGAACTTGAGTTAAATGATAAAAACGGTTGTCATAAAATCACATAAAAGTGATATATGGCAACCGTTTCAATTTTTAAAAACAACACTG
>CAKAQP010000009.1 GCA_916720285.1 uncultured Lachnoanaerobaculum sp.
TCTCCGTCAAAAAGCTCCACAAAAGATGCTTGAGTGCCTGTAGTACCCTTGCATCCCAAAAGCTTTAAATTCTCAAGAGTATAATTTACATCCTCATAATCAAGTAAAAGCTCATTTATCCAAAGTGTAGCTCTCTTTCCTACTGTGGTAGGCTGTGCCGGTTGGAAATGAGTAAATGCCAAAGTAGGCAAATCCTTATATTTTAAAGCAAACTTTGAAAGCTCATTTATTACATTGATAAGCTTTTCTTTTACCAGCTCCAGCGCTTCCTTCATTATGATAATATCCGTATTATCACCTACATAACAGCTGGTTGCTCCAAGATGAATAATACCTTTTGCTTTTGGACATTGTACTCCGTAAGCGTATACATGACTCATTACATCATGCCTTACCTCTTTTTCCCTTTCCTTTGCCACATCAAAATTTATATCATCTTGAAATTTCTTCAATTCCTCTATTTGCTCATCAGTAATATTCAGGCCGAGCTCTTTTTCCGTCTCCGCAAGAGCAATCCACAGTTTTCTCCAGGTTTTAAACTTCTTGTCCTGTGAAAAAATATACTGCATCTTTGCACTTGCATATCTTTCTGAAAGCGGACTAATATATCTATCTTTCAAGCCTTCCTCCTATTGTATACCAAGTCTTTTAAATACTTCGGCGTAGGCATCTTCCACTCCGCCCAAATCTCTTCTGAATCTGTCCTTATCCAGTTTTTCATGGGTTTCTTTATCCCATAATCTGCAGGTATCCGGTGATATCTCATCAGCAAGAATTATATCTCCCTTATATCTGCCGAATTCTATTTTAAAATCTATCAGGTCTATTCCAAGTCCGTCAAAATAATTAATCAGTGTTTCATTTACTTTGAAAGCGTATGAGGCAATCTTGTCAATCTCATCCTGAGTTGCAAGATCAAGTGCCAATGCATAATAACCGTTTATAAAAGGATCTCCAAGATCATCATCCTTATAGGAAAATTCCAAGGTAGGAGTTTTTAACTTGATTCCCTCTTCCATGCCGAGCTTTTTAGCAAAACTTCCTGCAGAGTAATTTCTCACTATTACCTCAAGCGGTACTATCTTTACAGCTTTTACAGCAGTCTCTCTGTCGTTAAGCTCTTCGATATAATGAGTAGGAACTCCCTTCTTTTCCAAAAGTTTAAATAGATGATTTGTCATACGATTATTAATCGCACCTTTTCCCACTATTGTTCCTTTTTTCTCTCCGTTAAATGCTGTGGCATCATCCTTATAAGAAACTATGAGCACATCAGGGTCCGCAGTCTTAAAGACTTTCTTAGCTTTTCCTTCGTACAGCTGCTCCAACTTCTCCATTGTACACCTCCATTTGCTTTCAAAATCTACAATATCCCTCTGTCCACCGATAAAACAAAGCGGGCAGATACCACGGTTGTATTATATACCACTATAAAGGATGTGGCAATATATTAGAAAAAAAAGGATATCTCTATCCACCTGAGAGTAAATAGAAATATCCTCTAAAACGGAGTATCTATTTTATTTTAAGGAATAATCCCGACTTAATAAGCACAGGTCTAAGAGCCGCATAAAGTATTACTATCAATACTGTACTTACTATTGCATTTATAAGAGTTGTACCTGCCGCCCATGTAGCCATGATCTTTGCGGCATCCGCCTGAACTCCCAAAATATATACCTTATACAAATATCCTACTATAGGATCGAATATAACATTGAATCCCAATCCACAGATTGAAGATATTGCAGTCCACTTCATAATATATTTTGTATCATGATTTTCTGTAATATGAGCAATTTTATGTGCAACAAAACCTGCAATAAGTCCGATACAAAGCTTTAATATAAATGTCTTAGGTGCAGAAGTTATATATACCGGATCTAAAATGTCGGCTATGGTCATTCCAAGGCTTCCCGCTATACCGCCATATACTCCTCCAAGCAATATCGCCGCAATAACAACAAAGGCGTTTCCGATATGCAAGGCCGTCATATCACCTGATATTGTAGGAATCGGTATCTTTAAATATGTGAAGCTCACATAACTTAATGCAGCCATAAGTGCTGTTGCTACAAGTTTAAAAACTGTACTGTCTTTTGTTCTTTCCATGATCTTTCCTCCATCATTTTTGGCTGATATCAGTATATAAAAATAGTGGTATGATTAAAATATCCACTTTGAATAGTTTTAATCATACCACTTATGTTATTTGAATATATTTTTCTCTTTTTTATTTTAATTATTATTCCAAATTCAGTTTGTCTCTGAGTATGCGATAGCTTATAGCATAGGCAACTACAACTATTATTATATTCTTTGTATTAATTAAAATCATTGTAATAACACTATATATACTTGGACTATGTATAAAAGGCCCATATACAAATGCTTTTGTTATCACTTCTATTATTGCGTCAACAGCATTAAATACTCTGTTCATAACTATAAATATTATTACACTCATCAAGATTTTATGTGAATTAAACAGCTGCCCGATTGAAACTGCTAAAAATAAAAGCAATGTATTGAAAACTGTTTGTATAATTGCAAACAAACAGCCAAAGACTATTCCAAGTACAATTCCCATACCGTTTAACATTGTAAAATCACCCAGTACTGCACCTTTAAATCTTGCTATATAAAGCATCAAATCTCCAAATCCATCTGTTACCAATATATATCCACCCAATATGATACTTGCCGATACAACAATCATCAGCGTTACAATTGTTTGTACTACTACCGCCGGTATTACCTTACCCAAAATAATCTCATGTTTCTTTAAAGGCAATGTATTTGTAAAATATCCTACACCTGAATACATGGTTTTATAAAACCTGACTCCTATATATATATTCATACCTATTCCTGTAACAATCAATATAACTAAATATAAAATAAAAGTTATATATGCCAAAAAAATCGATAATATACCTCCCTCCGAGTCATTAATTCCAAAAACCAACATCGGAACTATTACTACACAGAAAATTATTCCCGTAATAACAGCAAGCGCTATTGCTACCGGTAAAAGTGCAGATTTCATTTGCTTAAATTCATATTTTATCAATTTACCCGACATTTAATACCTCCTTGAAATATTCATCTATAGAACAGCCTTTTTCATTTCTTATACGGTCTACAGTATCATATAATATGATTTCTCCGTCTCTTATAAATATAACCTCGTCAAGCATACTCTCCACCTCCGGAGTAAGACTTGTGGATATCAAAATACCGGCATTCCTATTATAGTTGCTTAAAATTATTTTCAGTATATAATCTCTTGCATCAGCGTCTACATTAATGAAAGGTTCGTCCAAAACGTAGAGCTTTGCATTCCTGCTCATAACAAGTATAGCTTGCAACTTTCTTCTGTTTTCTTTTGACAAAGCCTTTATCTTGTATTTATCCGGAATCTTCAACTCATTAAACATTTCATAGGCTCTGTCTTTTGAGAAATCCTCATAAAAATCGGCATGCATAGATATTGTATCTTTAACCGTCATACTTTCATCAAGGAAAATTTTATCCGGAAGATATGCAACATAGGATTTGGTTATTTCATTCGGTTCAACTCCGTCAACACTCACTACTCCCTCAGTCTGCTTTAATACACCTGTAATTATCTTCATTAAGGTAGTTTTACCTCCACCTTTCGGACCGAACAGCCCTACAATTTTTCCGGACGGTATATTCAGGTTTATATTATTCAGTGCCTTTTTAATTCCATATTTTTTACTGACAGCCTTTAAACTAAGTAAATCAAGCATTTTTCACTTCCTCCATCTTCTCTATGTTCTTAATTATTTCTTCTTTTGAAAAGCCCATATTAACCATATTGAAAAAATATTCCGATGTATATTCTCTTGCCATTTCCTCTTTGCTTTGCTTAATTATTTCCCTATTATTTGTAACTTCTCTACCTGTATTTCTTATAGTATCTACAAGCCCCGTTCTCTCAAGCTCCGCATACGCCCTTTGGACAGTATTTGGGTTTACATTCAACACATTTGAAAGCTCTCTTACGCTCAAAAGCTTATCTCCGCATCCTATCTCACCTGAAAATATTTGCATTCTTATATAATCAATAATCTGCAAATACACGGCTCTGTCAGATTTCACCTTCCATTCCATATACTCCCCTTCCGTTTATTGTACTACCCATTTAATACACTATAAGAATAAACAAATATTTAATATTTGTAAATAAACTTTTTATTAATAATGATTTACATTAATTCTTTTTAAAAATCATAATAATAAAAAACAGACTTTCAAAATGAAAATCTGCTTTACATTCTCTAATCTCTGCTCTCCACTACAAGTAAGTATCCGCTAAAAGTAGCTTCCAACTTGTCATCCTTTATCTCATTACTTATATAAAGGCTTGGAGTCGCTATATTGTCAATTATTCTGTTTTCAATAGGATACTTTACTCCTTCGAGTTTCTCCATAAAGTTTTTTCCTTCAAGTGAAAAAAAGCTTATGTATTTTCCCCAAAGTTTCTCTCTTTCCAGGATGAAATGATTTGATTTGACATATATTTTATTATATTTATCATATATGGTTATATCCACTCCAAGTTTTTTATACTTTTGAAGTATCAAAATATTGGCAAAGGCGTGGTCAAATCTCTTTCCCAAAGCACCAAAGACTGATATTGTCTTGATACCGACTTTTACGGCTCTGTCCACCGCAAGTTCACTGTCTGAGAAATCCTTTATAGGGTCATGCTTTACTATCTCAACATTCAGGTTTTCATATTTTTTCAGCCGCTCCTCATCAGACAGTGTATCAAAATCTCCTACCATTATATGAGGGATTACATTTATTTTTTCAAGCTTTGTAATTGCCGCATCCACACTGATAATAACATCTTCTTTATTTTCGGCTATATAGTTTTCCAATAATGATATATCTATATCTCCGCCGGTAACAATTATTGCATTCATTTACAATATCTATACCTCTCCCAGTGCATCATTTAAAGCTTTTATATTCTTTAAAATATCACCTTTAAATACTGAAGAACCTGCCACAAACTCATCGACTCCGGCATCTGAAAGAGCTTTTATATTGTCTATACCGACTCCTCCATCCACCTGTATCAAAAGTTTCGGATTTTTCTTTTCTCTCATTTTTGAGAGTTCTCTTATCTTATCCAAACTGTAGGGAATAAATTTTTGTCCTCCAAATCCCGGATTTACACTCATTATAAGTACCATATCAACTTCGGAAATGATATTTTCTAAGAGTGAAACGGGAGTTGCGGGATTTATGGATATACCGCTTCTAAGTCCAAAGGACTTTATTTGTGATATACATCTGTCTATATGCTTGCAAGCCTCAAAATGTATCGTTATACCGTCGGCTCCGCTATTGTAAAAATCTTCAATATATCTCTCCGGATTTTCTACCATCATATGTACATCAAAGAAAAAATCTACAGATTTTCTTAATGAACTTATAACAGGCATTCCAAATGAAATACTCGGTACAAACATTCCGTCCATTACATCCAGATGTAAAACTTTTATATTTCCCTCTTTTAAAAGCTTCATCTGTGATGATAAATCAAAGAAATCGGCTGCAAGTAGTGATGGTGCAATATTCTTTTTCAATACTTTCTCCTTTCAGAAAGCTCTTCATACATTTTTTTATAACTTTGATACCTGGATTCACCGATAAGTTTTTCTGCCAAGGCCTGCTTTACGGCACAATCCGGCTCATTTATATGCATACAACCTGCGAATCTGCATTTCCCTTCATACTCTTCAAACTCATGGAAATGAAACCTCAGCTCCTCCTTATCAAATGTAGGTGATTCCACACTTGTAAACCCCGGAGTATCAAATACAAAGGTATCACTGTCAATCATAAACAGCTCGGAATGTCTGGTAGTATGCCTTCCTCTTTCTATTTTTCTGCTGACAGTATTTGTATCCATATTTGCTTTCGGTGCAAGTATATTTGTTATAGAGGACTTTCCGACTCCTGAAGCACCGGCAAGTACACTTACCTCACCTTTAAGAGCCTCTTTTAAATCTTCAAGTCCGTTTTCTTCAAAAGTTGAAGCTATAATGTTTTTAAACCCCGCATCAGTATATATTTTTGCATATTCTAAAGCCTTATCCATGTTAAGATCTGTTTTATTCCAGCATATCTCTACCTTTATACCTGCATTTGACATATTTATCAGATACTTGTCCAAATAGTAAAATGCCGGAGACGGTGACTCCACCGCCAAAACAAGCACAACTTTATCTATATTGGATACTGCAGGCCTTATCAGGGCATTTTTTCTTTTATGTATCTTTACAATATTCCCTTCAAAATCTTTTGTGTCCGTGATTTCAAAGTCTACATTGTCACCCACAAGCGGCTTTACGCCTAATTTTCTGAAAATGCCCTTTGCCTTGCACTCAAAAATCTGACCTTTTCTTTCTCCTTCATCAAGGATTATACAATAATAAAAACCTGCAATACCCTTTATTATCTTTGCAAAATAAATTTTGCTCATATCTTCTTTACTCAACTCTAAAGAACTCCACTGTATATGATTTCATTACCTCGCCACTGTCTACATTTACAATCTCAACTTCTCCCTGGTCTACTCCGTTAGCACCCACAATAGTTCTAAACCTTACAGGAAGTATTGTATCACCTGTAACGGTTCTTGCTTCCATCAATGTAGAATATACATCACTTCCGTTTACAGTCTGCTTAAGCCTTATCATAACCTTTACACTTGTAAATCCCGAACTTGGTCCTATAACATCCTGTAAGGAGTAGTTCGTATCTATTGATGCCACATATCTGTAGCTTGCAGCTGTCGGTGCAGGTGAAACCGTAGCCTTTGTGGTCTGTGCCTGCTCGGAGCTCTCACTCTGTGATTCGCTTGACTCCGCCACACCTGTACTTACGGCATAGTCGATACTTGTACCGCTGTCCACACTTGAGCCTGCCGCTATCGACTGTCCGGCTATAATTCCTGCCGCTATACTCTGACTGTTTTGTTCAGCTTTTGTTCCAAGTACAAGTCCGTTGCTCTCAAGTAAAGCTTTTGCATCCGCTTCACTCATATTTATAATATTAGGCACAATAACCTTTGTAACCTTCTTACCGCTACTGACAATCAGAGTAATTCTGTCACCGTTTTTAGGCTTTGTCGGGCTGTAGGATATTACCTTTCCCTTTTCAATAGTATCGGAATTTTCCTCTTTTGATTCTACTGAAAAGCCGTTTTCCTTTAGCAGAGCCTCTGCCGCCTCCTTAGTCTTTCCCGCAATACCAAGTTTTGTTATATCAACCGTATCGGAACCGAGACTTATTACTACACTTACCTTTGAATACTTTGAAACCACCTCATCGGCCTTAGGATCCTGTGAAATAACATTTCCCTTTTCTACAGTATCCGAGTATTCACTTGACTTTACCTGCATCTGAAGATTGTTGTCTGAAAGCTTCTTGTCGGCCATCTTCTCTGAAAGTCCTACTACATCAGGCATTACAGTCTGTGTGGAGTCAAGCGTACTTTGAGAAGTATCACTCTTTTTACCTCCGAATACTCCTGTAAATCTTCCGACAAAGAATACTAAAAGTATAACTATGATTACAGCTACAATGACTCCGACAATTGACATGATTCTGTCCATCTTTTCATCTTCTTCATCATAATCGTCGTCATCATTATCAACTTCGTCATTGTCATATTCATCATCTTCCATATCATCTATGGGCTCTACCTGATTTAAAACCGCAGTATCCTCAGACTTTATTACCTTTGTAGCTCCTGCCAGAGCATAAGGCTCATCCGGATTTAACAACACATTTTCCAAATCATCCAAAACTTCAGTGATATTTTGATATCTGTTTGCCGGATCCTTCTTTGTACACTTTAATATAACTCTTTCCAGATTTGCGGATATTTGATTATTATATATATGCGGAGGTGTTATAGCCTGCTCAAGATGTGCAAGAGCTATTGAAACAGTGGAATCTCCTGTAAAAGGAACTCTTCCTGTAAACATCTCATACATTGTGATACCAAGAGAGTAAATATCACTCCTTGCATCACATCTTCCGCCTCTGGCCTGTTCCGGCGAAATATAGTGCACGGAACCTATAGCATTCGCATTTAATGTCTGCTCCGATACCGCTCTTGCTATACCGAAATCCGCAACCTTTATTTTGCTTTCATCCGTTATAAGTATATTTTGAGGCTTTATATCTCTATGCACTATATGCTGTGCATGGGCCGGCTTAAGGGCTTTTGCTACCTGTATTGCAATGCTTACACCCTCTGTAATATCAAGCTTACCCTTTATTTTTATATATTCTTTTAGAGTGATACCGTCTACAAGCTCCATAACTATAAAATGATACTTGCCCTCATCTACCACATCGTAGATATTAACAATATTCTCTCCCAAAAGTCCTGCCGCCGCCTGAGCTTCTCTTTTAAATCTTTCTACGAACTCCGCATCAGAGCAAAATTCTTCTTTTAAGACCTTTATTGCTACAGCTCTGCCAAGCTTTAAATCCTTGGCTCTGAATACATTTGACATGCCTCCCGAGCCTATTTTTTCTATAATTTCATATCTTCCTTGCAAAACAACTGATTCAAGATTCATAATACTACCCCTCATTAATATCTATAAGCAAAATTGATATATTGTCACTTCCGCCTGATAGATTTGCCTCCTCCACTAGTCTTTTTGCACTTGACTTTACACCGGCACTTGAAGATATTATATTGAAAATCTTCCTGTCATCCACCATATTTGTAAGTCCGTCCGAACACAATAATACATATTCATTACCGGCAAGATCCACCTCAAAGCTGTCTATCAGTACCCTTTCTTCAGCACCCACAGCTCTTGTTATCTTACTCTTATTCTCTTTATATTCAGCACTTTCTCTTGTTATTTCACCTTTTGAAACAAGCATCTCCACAAGGGAATGATCCTTTGTTATCTGTGAAATACTGTTCTCATCAAGTACATAACATCTGGAATCGCCTACATTGAACACATGCAAAGTATTATCTATAATGCTTGCCGCCACAACGGTTGTTCCCATTCCGGAAAGATTCGGATTTTTGCTTCCCTCCGCAAACAGATTTGCATTTGCATATTCTATGGCTCCTTGTATTGCCGTTACAGGCATTTTTATTGTATGTTCAATATATGTAAGCATATAGCCTATCAAAGACTTTGACGCATAGTCTCCGGCCTTTTCTCCGCCCATTCCGTCAGCCACAATATATAAATTCGGCAACACTCCTACCGGCGTATCACTTATATATACCGTATCCTGATTTACAAGTCTTTTCCTGCCTACATCGGTCAAAGCAACCGAATACATATTACACCTCCAATTTTTAAGAATTCGTTTCTGATTGAATAAATCTCCTTCTTAATTGTCCACAGGCACCGTCTATATCTCTACCCATCTCTCTTCTAACTGTTGCATTTACCTTATGTTTTTCCAAAAAATCCCTAAAAGCCTTTATCTTAAGCTTATCGGACTGTTTAAAATCTCTCTCCTTTATAGGATTTACCGGAATAAGATTAATGTGAATATTTCTTCCGTTTACAAGTTTTACAAGGTTCATGGCCTCTTTTATATTATCATTTACACCTGCCACAAGTGAATACTCATATGATACTCTTCTTCCGGTCTTTTTAAAATAATAATCACATGCTGAAATAACATCCTTTAGAGCATATTTATTTGCCACAGGCATTATAGTTTTCCTTATTTCATCATTAGGTGCATGTAAGGAAAGTGCCAAAGTAATACTCAGTCCCTCATCTGCCAAAGCTCTTATTTTCGGTACAATACCGCAGGTTGATACGGTGATATTTCTTTGGCTGATATTCAGTCCCATATCACTGCTTATAATTTTTACAAATTTTACTATATTGTCATAATTGTCCATCGGCTCTCCCGAACCCATCACAACTATATTTGATATTCTCTCTCCGAGAAGTTTTTGTATGCTGTATATCTGATCAAGCATTTCCGAGGCTGAGAGATTTCTTACAAGTCCGTCAAGAGTGGATGCACAGAACTTACAGCCCATTCTGCATCCCACTTGCGATGATATACAAACCGAGTTTCCATGCTCGTATTTCATTCTTACACTCTCTATGATATTTCCATCCTCAAGTGCAAAAAGATATTTCTGTGTATCATCAAGTTTTGACTTAAATATCTCTACAGCCTTAAGATTTGTAAGGCTTGTACTTTCCTTAAGCTTTTCCCTAAATGCTTTTGAAAGATTTGTACATTCATCAAAGGAGGATATAAGTGATTTATGCATCCACTCAAATAATTGCTTTGCCCTAAACTCAGGCTCATTCATCTCCTTTACAAATGTCTTTAATTCATCTAAATCCATTGACTTAATATCAGTCATTATCTCTCCTAAATACTGCAATAAAAAATCCGTCGCAGTTATCTCTTCCGGGTATCAGTTTCATATACCCGTTTTTCAGTTCGCTCTCTTCAAGCATTTTTATTGTTCCTTTGTCCATTCTCTCAGTCAGATCAACGGCTTTAAAATCTTTGTGGTTTTTTAGAAACAAAAGCATATTGTCTTCATTTTCCGCTTTATTTAATGTACAAGTTGAAAATATTAACTCACCGTTTTTCTTTACATACTTGGACACATTATCAAGTATCTCTTTTTGTAAGTTTGAAAGTGACTTTAACCCTTCCTCTTCAAGTCTATACTTTATATCCGGCTTTTTCCCTATAATGCCTATTCCGCTGCATGGTAAATCAGCCAAAATCAAATCAGCATCACAAAATCTTTCATCAAAGATTCTTGCATCCGCAACAGCCGGAATAATATTTGAAAATCCCTGTACTTTCGCATTTTCTCTTATCAATTCAACCTTATTTTCACTTACATCACAGGAATATATCTTTGAACTCTTATCAAGCTTATCCGCCAGAAGAAATGACTTTCCTCCCGGTGCGGCACATACATCCACACATTTTTTAATATCTCTTACTCCAAGTACCTTTGATATCATAGATGATGATGTATCTGTGATATAACATTTTCCGGACTTTATAACCTCAATATCATCCACTCTGTCAAATCCTGTAATATATAATATATCCGAATTAAGCTTTGATCTTTTGACTTTGATATTCTTAGCTTCCAAATCCTTTATTACATCTTCAACACTTGATTTTGAAGTATTTACTCTTATTGACAAATGTCCTGTATTAAGGAAATACTCCAAGGTTTCGTTAAAATACTCACCTGTATTATCTCTTATTATATTTAAAATGAGTTCAGGCATTGAGTACCTGATACTTAAATCATCAAATTTCAGTTCTTCTTTTTCACTGCTTATTTTTCTGAGTATTCCGTTTACAAAGCCTGTAAGTCCCTGCAGTCTTTTAATCTTAACAAGATTTACAGCCTCATTTATTACCGCTCTGTCAGGAACTCTGTCCATATAAAGAATTTGATATACAGACATTCTCAGTATCTCTCTGATTACAGGTTTTACACGCTTTCCGTTATTATATTTTTTTATAATATCATCAAGCTGCAGTCTGTACTCAACAACTCCATGGACCACCTTTGAAAAAAAGCCTCTGTCCGCCTTTGATAAATATGAATATTTTTCAAGAGCCATATCAATTACCTTATGGCTGTACTCTTTTTCAACATCTATCAATAGCAGAGCTTCCAAAGCTAAAGCCCTTATGTTTGTTTTTTCCATTATCAATTCCTTCTTCTGCTTCTACCGCTGAATAAAAGCATAAGTCTAAGCATTTGCAATACTCCTGCAGCCGCTGCAGCCACATATGTCATAGCCGCCGCAAAAAGTACCTTTCTTGCACTCTTATCTTCCTTATCAAGCAAAATTTCGTTGTTTTCAAGCTCTATCAAAGCTCTTCTTGAAGCATCAAACTCTACAGGCAATGTAATAATTTGGAAGATTACTGCAAGTAAAAACATTGCTATACCTATTTGAATAAGTATATTTGACATGTTTCCATATCCAAGTAAAAATCCTATAAATATAAGAGGCCATGAAAGTCTGCTTCCCCAGTTTGCTACCGGTACAAACGCACTTCTTAAGTTTAGAGGTACATATCCGACATTATCCTGTATTGCATGTCCACACTCATGTGCAGCAACTGCAATTGCCGCTACGGAAGTGGATCCATAAATCACTTCACTTAAACTTACAGTCTTATCTCTCGGATCATAGTGATCTGTGAGCCTGCCTGAAACCGGTCTCACGGAAACATCATATATTCCGTTTGCTCTTAAGATCCTCTCGGCAACGTCTCTTCCGGTAAGTCCGGACTGTGATGCCACTCTTTCATATTTTGCAAATATTGCCTTCATTCTCCATGAGGCAATCAATGTTATCAGCATTCCTATAATAACAAAAATATAGGTTATATCAAATCCATAATACAAAAATCCATAATACATAAGCTCCTCCTCTTATATCAGGTCCTTTATCCCGGCTTATATTCCCACTTTATATCCTTGCTCTATATCCCTTCCCATAAGGAAGTCCTTAGCGGACATTCTTTTCTTACCTTCAAGCTGCAAAGATAAAACTTCCAGGATACTTTGATTACATATTATAAAAATCCTGCTGTTAAAGCTATATATTTTGCCGTAATTTTCACTTAAGTTTATATTTGGTAATTCCGATATATTCTCTGCCACCTCGGCTTCCCATATCTTAATCACCTTGCCCTGATACCTTGTATATGCACTTGGCCACGGATTCATTCCTCTTATCAATCGCTCTATTTCAACGGCGGTTTTATTAAAGTCTATCTCACCCATGCTCTTTGAAATCATCTTTGCATATTCGGTAGTCGCCTCACCCTGAGGCGTCGGTACAATGCTGTCAAAATTTGCTATAGTATCCACTATCGCCTCGCCGCCAAGCACTGCCAATTTATCAAACAGCAAACCTCCGGTCTCTTTTTTGTCTATTTTTATTTCATACTGTTTTAAAATATCACCTGTATCAAGTCCTTCATCCATCAACATGGTCGTAATACCTGTTTTTTCTTTTCCGTCTACAATTGACCACTGTATAGGAGCGGCACCTCTGTATTCCGGCAATAGTGAGGCATGAATATTTATACAGCCGAATTTCGGTATATCAAGAATAGCCTTCGGTAAAATCTTTCCATACGCCACCACCACAAAAAAATCGGCGTTTTCAGACCTAAGTCTCTCCAGTAGTGCTTCATCCTTCATCTTTGAAGGTGTAAGCACAGGTATATTGAGGCTTAATGCCAATTCCTTTACAGGTGTAGGGCTTAGCTCTCCTCTGTTTCTTTTCTTATCTTCTCTTGTGAGCACAAGACTTACATCATGCCCTGCTTTTACAAGTGCTTTAAGCGGTTCAACAGAAAAGTCCGGTGTTCCCATAAAAACTATTTTCATTCTTCGTCTTCCTCATCCTCATACATTCTTTCAAGCTCTTCATTGTCTATAAGTTCGCCTTCTACAAGGTCCACGTATAGTTCACCCTCAAGATGTCCGCATTCATGGCATATAGCTCTTGCAAGTAGTCCTTCTCCTTCAAGAGTATATTCATTCATATCTATATCGAATGCTTTTACCACAACATGGTTAGGTCTCTTTACCACTCCGCTCTTTCTGGGAACACTGAGACAACCTTCATATCCTATCTGCTCACCGTCCTGTTCAAGTATAACAGGATTTATAAGTACATGTACATTTTCAGGCTCAGTCTCTATTACAACTATACGCTTTAAAACTCCTATCTGAGGTGCCGCAAGTCCTACACCGTTAGCCTCTCTCATAGTATCTATCATATCATCTATCAAAACTTTCGTTCTGTCATTTACTTCCTTTACTTCTTTACACTTTTTGTTTAACACGCTGTCGCCCATTACTCGTATTGCTCTTATTGCCATTATCTATCTCCTTAATTGAAGTCATATATCGCACCGACATTTCTGTAGTTGCCAAGACTTTCTTCTATCTTTTTTTGTATATTTAAAAGTATATCATAATTAGCATTTTTTATGTATACCAGTTTTCTGTAATAGTCCTTGACCTTACTTACACTCGGTTCGGTAGGTCCTATTATCATTGATTTTTTAAATGCGGCTTCCGACTTTATAATTTTTACAGTCTCACTTGCACATTTATTTAATTCTTCTTCCTTAATACTGCTAAACATTACTGTAAGCATATGGCATGCAGGCGGGTATCCTCCCAGACTTCTGTAAGCTATCTCATTGTCAAAATATCTTTTATAGTCCTGTGCCGCAGCGGCAACTATAGCATAGTTTTCAGGCTTATATGTCTGGATAACAGCCTCTCCGTCCTTGGCTCTTCCCGCTCGCCCCGCAGCCTGTGTCAAAAGTTCAAATGTCCTTTGTGCACTTGTATAATTGCTTACATAAAGCGATGTATCCGCAGCCATTATTCCGACCAAGGTAACATTTGAAAAATCATGACCTTTTACTATCATCTGTGTGCCTATCAAAATATCCGCATCACCGTTTGCAAAATCCATTATCATATCATTGGCGCTGTTCTTTTTTGAAACACTGTCGGTATCCATTCTAAGTACCTTCGCATTCGGAAACTCCGCTCTCGTCATAGCTTCAAGTTTTTGTGTTCCGGTGCCGAAATTTGCAATATACTTTGAGTTGCAGCTTGGGCAAGTTTTTGGCAGGTCTATTGAATATCCGCAGTAATGACATACCAGTCGGTTATTGTTATGCAATGTCATAGTAACATCACAGTGCTTACATTTTATAGCCTCGCCGCAAGATCTGCATGATACAAAGCTTGAATAACCTCTTCTGTTCATAAACAGCATAATCTGCTCATGTTTTCTTAATCTGTCCTCTATAAGCGTTCTTAACTTATTGCTGAAAATACTCCTGTTTCCTCGCTTCAGCTCATCCCTCATATCAACTATACTTACCTTCGGCAAAGCGGTATTTTTAGCCCTCGTTTTTAATTCCAAAAGCTTTATCTCTTTTTCCATCGCTCTGTTATAAGTCTCAGGTGTTGGAGTTGCCGATGCCAAAACCAAGGATGCATTTGTAATTTCCGAAAGTTTTTGTGCCACATCTCTTACATTAAATGTAGGTACATTTTCATTTTTATAGGCTGAATCATGCTCCTCATCTATTACTATAAGCCCAAGATTTTTTACCGGAGCAAATATTGCCGACCTTGGCCCTATTATTACATCCGCATCATCATTTTTTATTCTTTCAAATTGATAAAACTTTTCATTCTTGGAAAGCTTTGAATTTATGATTGCAACTCTCTCCCCAAAATGCTCCGCCATCCTAAGCACTGTCTGATATGTCAATGAAATCTCCGGTATAAGCACTATTGCCTTATATCCCTTTGATATCACATACTTTATCATATTTATAAAAACCAAGGTTTTTCCGCTTCCGGTAATACCATGTAAAAGATAGGTATTCCTGCTGCAAATTTCAAAGTCGCACTTAAAAGTATTTACAGCATTTTCCTGCTCGGCATTTAAAGTATACTCTTTAGGCTTTATTACATCATTAAAGTCCTCTATTCCCAGAGAACGAAGTATGGGCAAGAGTGGATTTATCTTCCTTTTCTTTGAACCTATTACAATATAGCCTTCCTCCTCCATTTTCTTTAATGTAGAGGAATTAACTTTAAGCTCTTTATTTATAAAGCTTTGTGGCAGACTTGTTTTTGTTTTCAGTTCTTTTAAAACTCTTGCCTGTGCTGTTTTTCTTGACTTTATAAGTTCTTCTATTTTTTTATCAAGGCCCTCTGCATCAATATTTAAGGAAATCTCATTGCTGACTCTTTCCTCCGCCTCCGACTTTACAGGCATCACCGTTGCTATTGCCTTATCAAAGCTTACACCATATCTATGCTTTATCCATATGGCAAGACTTAGGAGATTTTCGTCGGCACTAAGTTCTCTTTCAGGTATTGAAAGTATGGACTTTAATTTTGAAATATCTACATTTGTACTTTCCCTTATATCTATCACATAGCCTTTTTTTACTGTTTTTCCGAATTCAATCAAAACAGGACAGCCCGGAATTATACTATCCCTCAGTTTTTCAGGGATAATATATGTAAATGGTCTGTCCACATTTGTATTTGCTATTATTACATCAGCGAATAAATTTTTCATAGTTTTTTATTTTATCTACAACATCAAAAAGTCTCATACTGTTTGATCCCTTAAGCAAACATACATCTCCCGCCTTGAGATATCCGGACATAAACTTCTCCAAACTCTCATTATCTTCAAAGCTCTTTGTATATATATCTTTATTGATATCTTTTATAATTTCCTTTGCCAATTCTCCCACAGTAAATACGGCATCGAGTTTCACATTCTCATTAATAAAATCCCCGATTTCTTTGTGAAGTATTTTCTCATCTGTACCGAGTTCCTTCATATCAGCCAATATTGCAATTTTTCTTTTGGCCTCGAAATCTTTAAGTATTGAAATAGAAGCCTTCATGGAATCCGGTGAGGCATTGTATGTATCATCTATAATTGTAAAATCTTTTAATTTTATTAATTCCTGCCTGTGAGAAAATCCCCTAAATTCCTCCAAATGTTTTGCCGCAGATTCTATCGAAAGATTGTAATGATCCGCTACTGCAATTGCCACCAAAGCATTTGAAATCTGATGTTCACCGAAAACATTCAAATGAACTCTTACCTTCTTTCCTCCTATATGAGCTGTGAACTCAGGCATTGCATTATTAAATACTATATCGGTTGCATAGTAATCACATGATGTATTTCCCTTTGCACTGAAATATTTATATACTATACCCTTTTCTTTAGGCGGATCAAAAAGCATATCGTTATCAGCATTTAAAAATACCACACTGCCTTTCTTCATACCGTCCATTATATGGAACTTCTCGGCCCTTATATTTTCTCTTGTATGCAAATTTTCAATATGAGCCGTGCCTATATTGGTAACCAGAGCACAGTCACAGTTTACTATTTTTGCAATTCTTTCCATCTCGCCGAACTGACTCATTCCAAGCTCTATTACGCCTATCTCTTCGTCATTTATTCTGCTTAATGTAATCGGAACGCCGACCTGTGAATTGAAGTTATTAGGTGTCTTAAAGACTTTCAAATCTGAAAGAGCAAGTGCTACCATTTCTCTTGTTGTAGTCTTACCTACGCTTCCTGTAACTCCGACCAAAGGCAATGTCAACTTACTTCTGATATACTTCCCAAGCTTTTGAAGTGCTTCAGTAGTATCATTTACAAGTACTATATTAAAATCATCTTTAAGAAAAATATCTTTTCTTGAACTTATCGCCACTCTACAGCCCATATCATATACAGACTCCAAGAATTTATGGGCATCAGTTTTCTCTCCGACCAGCGGAACAAAAAGACTGCCTTTATCAGCCTGCCTTGAGTCAATAACTATATTTGAAAATACGGCATTCTCATTTCCCGAGATGATTTCTCCGCCTGTTGAGGCTGCAAGCTCCTTTATCGTAGTGTTATTCATCTTTTTATCTTCTCCAAGCACTCATCCACCACTTCTCTGTCTAAGAAATGAGTTCTGACTCCGTTTATTTCCTGATAGTCCTCATGTCCTTTTCCGATTATAGCGATGAGATCACCCTGCTTTGCATTTTCTATAGAATAATAAATAGCCTCTCTTCTGTCAGGAATTGTAATATAATCACCACCTGTAGGCTTTAGTTTTGATATTATATCTGCGATTATGTCCTCTGTTTTTTCATATCTGGAATTATCAGCAGTCACTATTGAAAAATCAGCCAGTTTTCCACAGATTTCTCCCATTGAATATCTTCTGTCCTTTGATCTGTTTCCGCCGGAACCGAATACTATTACAAGTCTCTTAGGATTATAATGTCTCAAAGTATGTATAAGGCTTTCGGTACTGATTGCATTATGTGCATAGTCAATTACCACGTTGAATTCATGTGAAGTATATGCTACTTCCATTCTTCCGTTCACTCTTGTATTCTTTAGTGCCGTCTTTAAATCATCAGCTTTTACTCCTGAAATAACAGCCGCAGCCAGCGCAGCCAATGCATTATATACATTAAATTCTCCCGGAATTCCAATATAAATATCTGAGACGGTTTCAGCCACATTATATTTTTCTCTGACGGTACTTGAACAGCTTATATCTATCTTTGTGCCTAAGAAATCCTTATTTGATATATATTCAATATTTTTCGCCTCAAAATCTCCACCTTTTCCAAATGTGTACTTTTCTACTGATGTAGACTGCTTTAAAACAAAATCGGAATGTTCGTCTTCTATATTTACAATTGTTTTATCACATTGTGTAAAGAAAAGTGATTTATACATCAAATACTCATCAAAATCTTTATGTTCATCAGGCCCGATATGATCATGTGAAATATTTGTAAATATTCCGGTATCAAAACGGATACCTTCCGTTCTTTTCATCTTTACCGCCTGTGAAGAAACTTCCATCACCACATATTCACAGCCTGCATCCAGACATTCTTTAAAGGTTTTATGCAACTCATATGACTCAGGTGTGGTATTTAATGTAGGTCTGTGTATATCTCCTATTGTTATTCCGTTTGTACCTATAAGTCCTACCTTGGCATTTTGCTCAAGAAGATTTTTTAACATATGAGAGGAAGTTGTCTTTCCCTTTGTACCTGTAATACCTATTATTTTCATTTTTCCAGCAGGATGTGAGAAAAATGCGGCTGAAAGTCTTGCAAGTGCCACTCTGGTATCTGCCACCTTTATAACACATACATCGTCTCTTTTTATATCTCTTTCTACCACTATCGCCTTTGCACCTTGCTTTACTATCTCATCAATCACATCATGAGTATCAAATCTTACACCTTTTATACATACAAATATACAATCCTTCACTATTTTCTTTGTATTAAATACCAAATCGGAAAAATCATCCTGTAATTCTCCCGATATTATCTCTATATCAAGTCCCTTGGCGTTTTCAATCAGTTTCATCTTTTCTCCCTTTTACAGATGTTTACTTTAAGGTCTTTTAGAACAATCCTATTATATCTCCGTTATCATCCACATCTACAGCTTCTGCAGCAGGCACCTTCGGAAGTCCAGGCATGGTCATAATATTTCCTGTTATTGCAACCACAAAACCTGCTCCCGCATTCACATATACTTCCCTTACATTTATCTCAAAGTTCTCAGGTCTTCCAAGTTTCTTCGGATCATCTGAAAGTGAATACTGATTCTTTGCCATACATATAGGAAATTTATCAAATCCGAGTGCTTTTGCCCTATCAAGAGCCTTCTTTGCCGCAGGTGAATACACTACATTCTTTGCTCCGTATATTTTTGTCGCAATAGTATGAAGCTTATCTTCAAGACTCATATCATCAGGATAAAGCAGAGTAAAATGACTCTTTTTATTTTCAAGTGTGTAAAGAATCTTTTCGGCAAGCTCTATGCCGCCCTTTCCGCCTTCTTCCCATACCTTTGAAACTGCAAACTCACAATTTCTGCTTTCACAAAACTCTCTGATAAAGTCCACTTCCGCCTCTGTATCAGTAACAAAATTATTTAGAGTAACCACTACAGGTACTCCGAAGAGTTTTATATTTTCAATATGCTTTTCAAGATTTACTATACCTTTTTTTAAGGCTTCAAGATTTTCATTTGATAAATCTTCCTTAGCCACTCCGCCGTTATATTTAAGAGCTCTCACTGTAGCTACTATTACCACACAGTCAGGAGAAAGACCTGCTTTTCTGCATTTTATATCAAAGAACTTCTCCGCTCCGAGGTCAGCACCGAATCCTGCCTCTGTAAGCGCTATATCGGCCATTCCCATTGCAATCTTTGTGGCTCTTAGTGAATTACATCCATGTGCTATATTTGCAAAAGGGCCACCGTGAACAAGTGCAAGTGAATGATTCAGAGTCTGTACGATATTCGGCTTTATTGCATCTTTCAAAAGTGCGGCCATAGCTCCCACAGCTTTTAAATCTTTGGCAAATACAGGCTCTCCTTTAAAATTATATGCAACTATAATATTTGAAAGCCTTTCCTTCAAATCGTTCATATCCTTTGACAGACATAGTATTGCCATTATCTCTGAAGCCACAGAAATTACAAAATGATCTTCTCTGACCACTCCGTCGGTCTTATTTCCAAGTCCTACTACTATATTTCTTAACACTCTGTCATTCATATCTATACATCTTTTATGAATGATTGCCCCTGTATCTATTCCAAGTGCATTTCCCTGTTGAATATGATTGTCAAGCATAGCGGCCAAAAGATTATTTGCAGATGTTATAGCATGAAAATCTCCTGTAAAGTGAAGATTTAGCTCATCCATAGGTACCACCTGTGCATATCCGCCTCCGGCAGCTCCACCCTTTACGCCGAAACACGGTCCGAGAGAAGGCTCTCTAAGTGCTATTACCGCACTCTTTCCCATCTCTTTAAATGCCTGTCCAAGACCTACAAGAGTTGTAGTCTTTCCCTCTCCTGCAGGAGTAGGATTTATTGCCGTTACAAGTACAAGCTTACCTCTTTTTTTATCTTCATGAGCCTTTAAAAAATCTTCGCTAAGCTTTGCCTTATACTTGCCGTACATTTCCAAGTCATCGGCATCTATCCCATATTCACTTGCCACATCGGCAATATTTTTCATTTCTATACTTCTTGCAATCTCGATATCGCTACGCATATATCCTCCTAAAGATAAGTTCTCGGATGTTTATAAAACATCCAAGAACTCGTCCATATTCATCAATATTTCTCTTTTCTTTGTTCCGGATTCACCACCTACAACCCCCGCACTTGCAAGCTGATCCATAATTCTTGCGGCTCTGTTAAAGCCTATTTTAAAGTTTCTTTGAAGATTACCTATAGAAGATTTATCCTTTTCTATTATATATCTTCCTGCGGCCTCAAACAGCTCATCTCTTTCAGAAATATCATTTCCGGCACTTGCCGCATTCTGTGTTTCTTCTATCTGTTTGATTGTATTCTCATCATATTTTGCCTGCATTCCCTGATTTTTCAAGAAATCAACCACTGCAGACACCTCTTCATCAGATACAAACGCACCCTGTACTCTCATAGGTGTTGCCGATCCATATGGTGCAAACAGCATATCACCCTTTCCAAGAAGCTTTTCAGCGCCGTTGCTGTCAAGTATTGTTCTGGAATCCGTACCTGAAGATACCGCAAATG
This sequence comes from uncultured Lachnoanaerobaculum sp., assembly GCA_916720285.1. GTDB lineage: Bacteria > Bacillota > Clostridia > Lachnospirales > Lachnospiraceae > Lachnoanaerobaculum. The sequence goes on from CAKAQP010000009.1 coordinate 21,261, forward strand.
CAATTCTTGAAGGTATATTGGCCTTTATTATACCTGTGATAACATTTACACTAGGTCTTTGTGTAGCTATAACAAGGTGAATTCCACATGCTCTGGCAAGCTGTGCAAGTCTTACTATTGCATCTTCAACCTCATTGTTTGCAACCATCATAAGGTCCGCCAACTCATCTATAATTATAACTATCTTCGGCAATTTCTCAGGCAAGCCTTCAATATTGCCTCTTCTTTTCGCCTCTTCTATTCTCTTATTATACGCTGTAAGATCTCTTACACCTGTAGCCGCAAACTTCTTATATCTCTCACCCATTTCAGCCACAGCCCAGTTAAGTGCCGAAGCCGCCTTCTTAGGCTCTGTTACAACAGGTATCAAGAGATGAGGTATGCCGTTGTATACCGAAAGCTCCACAACCTTAGGGTCCACCATGATAAGTTTTACATCTTCAGGTGAATACTTGTATATAATACTCATTATCAAAGTATTGATACATACCGATTTACCCGAGCCTGTTGCACCTGCAATAAGTACATGTGGCATCTTTGCAATATCTGAAACTATTACTTTGCCGGAAATGTCCTTACCTACCGCAAAACCGATACTTTCATTTCCGTTTTTAAAAGCTCTGCTCTCAAAAAGATCTCTTAAGAATACAGTCTGTTTTTGCTTATTCGGTACCTCTATACCTATGGCGGATTTACCGGGTATAGGTGCCTCAATTCTTATATCACTTGCCGCCAATGCAAGTTTAATATCATTTGCAAGTGAGAGTACTTTAGATACCTTTACCCCCTGCTCAGGCTTTAACTCATAAAGTGTTACAGACGGTCCTACACTTATATCTTCCACCGTTACATTTACATCAAAGCTTGCCAATGTCTCCTGCAATGTAATTGCAGTATTTCTATACTCACTGTCTGATATTGCCTCTCCCGCTTCAGTATTCTTATTTAACAGGAATGTACCCGGATATATATAAGGTCTTTGAACTTTCTTTGCAATTTCATTTCTTATCTTGCCCTGTGGTGAGTTTGCTCTTTGCTCCTCCATCTTCTTTTGCAATGCAGAGGTGTCTGAAACTATAACTTTTCCACCTGCAGTTACTAAAGTCTTTTCACCGTCATTGCTTATCAGAGTATTTTCAAGTTTATCTGTGTCATGAGTTTCTTCTCTTTTGAAACTTCCGTTATTTACAGGTTCACTCTGTGCCGCTTTATTATATGAGTATATATCATCAAATGAGTTGTTTCCGTATGATGCTTCCCTAGGCTCATCATATTCATCACCATAAGCTTTTATAAATTCAATGCTGTTGTCCGAGTTTTCTTCTCTTCTTGTAAAGCTATGATCCTCATCTATATAGCGAAAGTCTTCATGTGTTTCGTCATCTGTAATTCTGACAGTTGAAACAGGCTGTTCATATATATCTATTTCATCCTTTCTTGCCAGTATTTCATTGGCTCTTCTCAATGTTTCTTCATCTATATCATTTTCAAATCTTGACTCTTCTTTACCTCTGTTTATATTTCCATAGAAGGTATCAGGTCGTTTATTTACAATAATTGAAGATTCTGTACCGGATTTTTTAGGCTCATAGCTGGCCTCATATTTACTCTGAATAGTACCTTTGTCCGAGCTGTCCTTTTCAAATTTTTCATCATTTTTAGCATCAAAAATACCGCCTATAGGCTCATAATTTTCTGTATTTGCCGTCGGAAGATCCACAACATGCTTTTTTTTCTTCTTTGAGAAATCAATAGCACCCAGGTCAATCTTTCCCTTATTAGGCTTGTAGTCATAGTCTAAAAGTTCACCGATATATCCTTCATTTTTATCATCAATGTCAAGTTCTTCAAACTCTTCTTCAAACTCCGGCTCTTCTTCATATTCCCATTCTTCGGCAAGTTGCTGTTCTCTTCTTTGTTTTCTTTGTTCCATCACCCTCGCCACATCATTTTTAGCCCTTGATATGGTCATCTGTCCTCCGGTTTTTACTATGGAGACAAATGATTTTCCGGTTAATATTACAATTGATATTATAAGTACAGCAATAAAGAATATGATAGCTCCGATTTTACCCAGTACCGATGATATAAGAAGCCCAAGGCCTCCGCCTATAAATCCACCATACCAACCCTCTGTATAAAATCTCATAAGACCGAACTCTTTTAAATTCGGAATTCCAAAAAGTGATATAAGTGCATCAATAGCAAGCACAGCCATCAAAACACCTGCAAATTTGATTTTTGCAAGACTTGATCCTATATTTGACAGTAAAAATGCTCCACCGATAAATACAAACATAGGCACTGCAAATCCCAGTATTCCGAATACTCCAAGCTGGAATATTCTAAGATATTTTCCCACTACTCCCATAAGTCCGAAATGACTTAAGAAAAGTACCAATGATACACAACATAATGCAATCATAAGAATTTCCGAATTAAGGAAATCCAACTGCTCATTATTATCTATTTTCTTCTTAGCTCTGCTACGGCTACTTGTTTTTCCTGTTTTTTTTGTTGTTTGTTTTCGACTTGCCACTTCAATTCTCCACTTCCATAAAGTCTACTCTTAAGTATACATAATATAGAAATTATTTGCAATAAGATAGGACCTCTACTTAAAAATAATACATCAGACAGTCTTAGTATCGCTGTTTTCAATCACAATACCTATATCCATGTTTACAAGCTCACCTATATGCTTTGAAGCCTCGTCTGTAATAAGACCTTTTTTCAAGAATCCTATACTTACAGTAATATCTGAATTCACACATATATCCGCCTCCCCGGTATCGCCGTTCATTCCCGAATTTATATCTGCACTTACCACACTTGCATTTGAATCATTTATAGCCTTTATAAGAGAATATACCGGTTCTTTTACATCGCCGCTAAAGCCTGTGCCATATATACAATCAAGAATATAATCATATGAATTAAATTTTTTAAGCAAAGCGGCATAATCCATACTTTCATCCAAAACAGTGTACTTTATTCCGTTTTGCTTACAAATATTAAAATAATACTTTCCGTCCTCTGAGAATTTATCCTTTATCAAAAGTATCTCTACATCTATTTCTTCCGTATTTAACAAATCGGCAACCACATATCCGTCACCTGCATTATTTCCGCTTCCGGCAACTACAAGTACTTTATCACCTATATTCCAGTCTCCCACATAGAATATTGCCTCTCCTGCCCTGTACATTAACTCCTTACTGTCTACAAAATTTGCAAT
>CAKAQP010000010.1 GCA_916720285.1 uncultured Lachnoanaerobaculum sp.
TTACGGTGAGTTTTACGAGGAGAGGTATTTTAATAAGGGATTTGAAAATGGGGTATGGGTAGACCTTTTTGATGATGTAATCCCTATGGGTTCAAAGATATTGTTTGAATGTACAAATATGCCCGGACTTGTTTTGGCAGGTGAGATATGTGAGGATCTTTGGGTTGCCGATCCGCCAAGCATAGGACATGCACTTGCAGGTGCAAATGTTATTATCAATGCCTCGGCATCAAATGATATAGTAGGTAAAAAGGCATACCGTGACAGCTTGATAAGCAATCATTCAAAGAAACTCATATGTAGCTATATCTATGCAAATGCAGGAGAGGGAGAATCTACTCAGGATCTGGTATTTGGAGGACAGGGAATAATAGCGGAAAACGGTAAAATTCTGGCCGAAAGTACAAGGTTTAAAAATGAAGCCGTAAGAATAGAGATAGATGTAAACAGGCTTAATTTGGAAAGAAGAAAGCAGACTACATTTAAAATAGCAGAAGGCAAAGAGCGTGATCGTAAAGATTACCTGGTTATGGAGTTTGAGCTTGAGGATGAAGAGCTTGAACTTGAGAGAAACTTCGACCCGAAGCCTTTTGTACCTGATGATATGTCAAAGAGAAATGAAAGATGTGAGGAGATACTCACAATACAGGCACTTGGACTTAAGAAAAGACTCATGCACATCGGTGCAAAAAATGTTATCCTTGGAATTTCGGGAGGACTGGATTCCACTCTGGCACTTCTTGTATGCGCGAAGACTTATGATATGCTGGGACTTGATAAAAGCGGTATAAAGGCTGTTACAATGCCGGGATTCGGAACTACAGACAGAACATATAATAACGCCTGTGAACTTACAAAAAGCTTTGGTGCAACTTTGGAAGAAATCTCAATAGTTGAATCCATAAAGAGGCATTTTATTGATATCGGACATGATATAAATATAAAAAATATTACGTATGAGAATGCACAGGCCAGAGAAAGAACACAGATCCTTATGGATATAGCAAACAGAGACAATGGAATTGTTGTAGGAACGGGTGATTTGTCTGAGCTGGTACTCGGATGGGCAACGTATAACGGTGATCATATGTCAATGTATGGTGTGAATGCATCCATACCGAAGACTTTGGTAAGACATTTGGTAAATTACTATGCCGATACTACTGAGGATAAGAAAATAGCAAATATATTATATGATATTCTTGATACACCTGTATCCCCTGAACTTTTGCCGCCTGAGAACGGAAAGATAGCACAAAAGACGGAAGATCTTGTGGGACCGTATGAATTACATGATTTCTTTTTATACAATGTACTTCGTTTCGGTTTTATGCCTTCAAAGATATACAGAATGGCAAAGAAAGCATTTAAGGATCTCTACGACGCAGAGACAATTTTAAAATGGTTGAATATTTTTTATTCAAGATTTTTCTCACAGCAGTTTAAAAGATCTGCACTGCCTGACGGCCCCAAGGTCGGAAGTATTGCAATATCTCCAAGAGGTGATCTTAGAATGCCAAGTGATGCAAGTAAGGCTTTGTGGATAAAAGATCTGGAAAATATAAAAACCGGTCGGTGATATGGGAGAAGCTAATGATTACTTCATCAGGAAATAAGAAGATAAAAGATCTGGCGGCACTTATAAAAAAGAGCAATGCCAGAAAAAAATATAATGCCTATATTATTGAGGGCATCAGAATGTTTAAAGAACTTAAAAAGGATGAGATATTGGACGTATTTGCAAGTGAAAGCTTTGAGGCTGAAAATGTGAAAATATTGTCTGAAATCTATCCGGAGTATGAGACGGTAAGTGACAGAATATTTGAGTCGGTATCCGATACAAAAACTCCACAGGGTGTAATGGCTGTTGTAAAAAGAAAAGAATATACGCTTGAAAAAATATTGGAAAAAAGAGATGCTTCTCATAGTTTGCTTATTCTTGACAGCCTTCAGGACCCGGGAAATCTCGGTACATTGATTAGGGCCGGAGAAGGAGCGGGGATTACAGGTATTATAATGAATGAAACCACTGTGGATATCTATAATCCTAAGGTTATACGCTCTACAATGGGATCCGTTTTCAGAGTTCCTTTTATTTATGTAAAGGATCTTAAAGAAGTGATACAAAAGCTTTATTCAAAAAATATTAATATTTATGCAAGTAGCCTTGAAGGAGCAATTGAATACGATGCTCCGGATTATAAAAAGGATATTGCATTTATAATAGGTAATGAGGCTGCAGGGATCTCAAAGGAAGTTTTGGATATAGTGAAAGATAAGGTAAAAATACCTATGCTTGGTGAGGTGGAGTCTTTGAATGCCGCAATTGCCGGAAGTATACTGATGTATGAGGCGGCAAGACAAAAAAGAAAATGAGTGAATTTTTATGCAGACAAATTTATATTTATATGATATACTGTCAAAATATTGAGAAAGGAGTATATTTATGAATTTATTTGGAAGACATTTTCTTACACTAAAGGATTTTTCAAGAGAAGAGATAGAATATTTGCTGGACTTGGCTGCAAAGCTTAAGGCGGAGAAGAGAAAAGGTATTACCGGAGACAGATTGAAGGGAAAAAATATTGCATTGTTATTTGAAAAACCTTCAACAAGGACAAGATGTGCTTTTGTTGTAGGTGCAAGAGATGAAGGAGCATTTCCTGAATATCTGGGTAAGGATGATATACAGCTCGGACATAAGGAAAGTGTTGCAGATACGGCAAGAGTTCTCGGAAGAATGTTTGACGGAATAGAGTTCAGAGGTTTTAAACACTCCACAGTAGAAGAACTTGCAAAGTATGCAGGCGTACCGGTATGGAACGGCCTTACGGATGAGTATCATCCTACACAGATTCTGGCAGACCTGCTTACTATGAAGGAACATTTCGGAAATATTGAAGGATTAAATTTTGTTTATGTGGGTGACGGCAGAAACAATATGGCAAACTCTCTTATGATCGGAATGACAAAACTCGGAGTAAATATGACGGTTCTGGCTCCGAAATCACTACAGCCAAGTAAGGCGCTTATAAATTTGTGTGAAGAGTATGCAAAATCATCAGGAGCCAAGCTTATTATAAGTGATAATACGGATGCCGTTATGGATGCGGATGTAATATATACAGATGTCTGGGCTTCAATGGGTGAAGAGGATAAAGCGAAGGAAAGAATCGAACTTTTAAGACCTTATCAGGTAAATACGGAACTGATGAAAAAAACAGGAAAGGAAAGTACAATATTTATGCACTGTCTGCCTGCAGTAAAGGGATACGAGGTAACTGAGGATGTGTTTGAAAGCGCAAAATCGGTGGTGTTTGATGAGGCTGAAAATCGTATGCACACTATTAAGGCGGTGATGGTAGCTACATTGGGTAAAGGAGATGACAGGTAGAAGAAAGCAGGGGTTTCTTTTGTTCAGGGATATAATGCATGTGATACTTGCAATTGTTATCATAGTGATGGTGGTATTCGCGTTTTTATCACCAAATAAGTATGCAATATTTTTCCCTTTGATATTTTTATTGTTTTCAGTAAGTTGTCTGTTGGATGCAATAAAATATTTCAAGAATGAGGAACATTTAAAGTACAGTTTTATAAAAGCAATTATAATGTTTGTTTTATTTTTGTTTATGCTTTTAATGTCAACTATAGGATTTTTAAATATTTAACTGATATGCACCTGAAAATAAAGTTTATTTTCAGGTGCATATTAATTTTAAGAATATAAAAACTTGATTTTTTTACCGGAGTAGTCTAATATTCTTATAGTGGTGGAGTTGTGCTTAGGTATATCCTCCGCAGATATTATAGGGATGGGATTTATTATGACTTTCAATCACAAATCGGTGCTTTTGAATGAAGTGATAGAATCTTTGAATATAAAAGCCGACGGCTGCTATGTTGACGGCACTTTAGGTGGTGGAGGACATGCCTTAGAAGTGGTTAAACGACTGGGAAGCGGTAAACTCATAGGAATTGACCAGGACGCGGATGCTATTAAGGCTGCTACTCAAAGATTGAATGATTACAGGAATAATGTTATTATTATAAGAGACAACTATGTTAATATAGAAAATATATTAAAAGGAGAAAACATAGACAAGGTTGACGGAATATACATTGATCTTGGAGTATCTTCATATCAGCTTGACACTGCCGAAAGAGGTTTTACCTATAGATATGATGCTCCGCTTGATATGAGAATGGATGACAGAAACGAGTTAAAGGCGTCCGATATTGTAAACGATTATTCGGAGTCGGAACTCTTTCATATCATCAGAGACTATGGTGAAGACAGATTTGCAAAGAATATTGCAAAACATATTGTTGAATATAGGAATAAGAAGAGAATAGAAACAACATTTGAGTTGGTAGATATTATAAAAGCTTCAATTCCTATGAAAATACAGGTAACAGGAGGGCATCCTGCAAAGAGAACATTTCAGGCAATAAGGATTGAATTAAACAAAGAGCTTGAGGTTTTGACCGATTCATTAAATGTAATGATTGATTTATTGAAACCGGGAGGAAGATTGTCTGTTATCACATTTCATTCTTTGGAGGACAGAATAGTAAAGCAAGCATTTAAAAAAGCTGAGTCACCATGTGTTTGTCCGAAAAAGTTTCCTGTCTGTGTTTGCGGGAATAAATCAAAGGGAAGAGTTATTACGAGAAAGGCGATACTGCCAAGTGAGGAGGAGCTGGAGGAAAATTCCAGATCCAAAAGTGCAAAACTTAGAGTATTTGAAAAGGGAGTCTAAATGAAAGAAATCAGTAAAAGAAAAAGGCAAGGAACGAAGAAAAAGCAGGGTGCAGAGATAGAATATTATGTAGACGGTAATGTTGTAAGAAAAGTGGAAACAGCCGTTCCGAAAAAAGCACCTAAGTCTTCTGAAGGTGAAGCGACAAAGACCAACAGAATAATAAGGAAAAACAGGGAAAGAGCATTATCAATGAACTTCCCTTATCTTGTTGTTTTTTCAGCGGCTATGATAGCCATGCTGTTTTTGTGTGCAAACTACATTGCAATGCAGTCAAAGTTGACTTCCACTATAAAGCAGACACAAAAAAACGAGTCAAATCTTGAAAAGTTAAGAAATGAAAATGATTCGCTGGAGAATATGATTGCGACTTACGTTGATTTGGATCATATATATGATGTAGCTACAAATAAGTTGGGTATGATTTATGCTAAGAAGAATCAAGTTATAACATACGAAAAAACGGAAAGTGAATATGTCAGACAATTTGAAGATATCCCGAGATAAAAAGGGGAATAATAAAAAAGGTAAGGACGGAAGTACTTCCAATCCTTTAGATAATTTGCAGGGAAGGCTTGTAATCATCCTGACTATGATTATACTTGCTTTCGCTGCATTGTTTTTTAAGATTATAATGTTACAAACAAGTAAGTCTGATGAATACAATCAGAAGATTCTGTCACAGCAAAAATATGATTCAAGAGATATACCTTATAAAAGAGGTGATATACTCGATAGAAACGGAACATATATTGCTACAAGTGAAAAGGTTTACAATTTGATAATTGATCCGAAACAAATAAACAGCGATCAGGAAGATTATCTGAATGCTACAGTATCTATACTGAGTGAAGTTTTCGGATACAGCGCCGATGAGTTGAAAAGTACTATTGCAGAAAAGTCGGACAGCTCATATGTAAAATATGCTAAAGATATAAGTTATGAGCAAAAAACAGCTTTTGACGAGAAAAAAGAAGAGTACAATAAGTCTTACAAAGAGAGTAAAAGCTCTGAAAGAGTATACGGTATCTGGTTTGAAGAAAGTTATGTACGAAGATATCCTTACGGTTCAAGCGCATGTAATGTTATAGGTTTTGCAAATAATGAAGATTTGAGCGGTAATTCCGGAATAGAGCAGTATTACAATGATCAATTAATCGGGGTATCGGGCAGAGAATACGGATATTTAAATGATGAATCGTCTCTTGAAAGAGTGATTAAAAATCCTACAGACGGAAATAAGGTGGTTTCGACCATAGATTTGAATATTCAAAAGATTGTGGAAAAACATATTGCCGAATGGCAAAGTTCTACAGGTTCAAATATGACTGCGGCAATAGTGATGAATCCAAATAACGGTGAAATTCTTGCTTTGGCTACCAGCAGAACATTTGATTTGAATAATCCGAGAGATTTGAATAATTATTACTCACCCGAACAGCAGGCCGAGATGGATGACAAGGCAAAGGTGGATGCGCTCAGTAATATATGGAGAAACTATGCTGTCAGCGATACATATGAGCCGGGTTCACCTTCAAAGGTATTTACGGTAGCCTCAGCCATGGAAGAGGGCGTTATAACAGGTAATGAAAGCTATGACTGTAAGGGATTTGAAGAGGTAGGCGGTTGGAAGATAAGATGCGTCAACAGAAACGGTCACGGTGTATTAAATGTTACCGAGGCTCTTATGGAGTCATGTAATGTGGCTATGATGGATATTTCAAGAGCCGAAGGAAGTCAGAAATTTTATGAATATCAAAAGGTATTCGGATTCGGTTCAAAGACAGCAATAGATTTGCCGGGAGAAGCGGATACAAGCGGACTTATACATACTGCGGATAATGCAAGTGCAACGGATCTTGCAACAAACTCTTTCGGACAAAATTATAATACAACTATGATTCAACTTGCGGCTGCGTATTCATCTGTTGTAAACGGCGGTTCATATTATCAACCTCATGTTGTAAAACAGATTTTGAATTCAAAAGGTGCAATAATAGAAAATATTGAGCCGGAGCTTGTAAGAGAGACGGTTTCCGCACATACCACAGCGCTTAGAAGAACTGTAGCTGAAGGAACAGGTAGTGCAGCGGCGGTTGCGGGTTATGATGTCGGTGGAAAAACCGGTACTGCAGAGAAGTATCCCAGAGGAAACGGAAATTATCTGGTTTCATTTATAGGAAGCGTACCTGCACAGGCGCCGGAAGTTGTTTGCTATGTTCTTGTGGATACTCCTCATGTGGCGGATCAGGCAAGATCTGCATATGCAAGCTCCTTGTTCTCAAAAATCATGACTGAAGTATTGCCATATATGAATATATATTCAAATGTAGACGAAAGTATAGATGTAAGTTCATTCCCGACTGCAGAGGGCATTACAGACAGCAATACTCCAAAGCAAGAGGAGTCAAAGAACTATTCTACAGAAGAAGTAATACCTAACGACGGCGGAAACGGACTTCCGGGAGCACCTGCCGGAGAGGGAGAAGAATAAAATTTTGGAGATATTATGTTAAGAGATACATTGATTGCATTATTGATAGGTTTCGTTGTTACTGCAATTGCATGCCCTTTGTTTATTCCTGTTTTGCACAGGCTTAAATTCGGACAGATGGTAAGGGATGACGGGCCTAAGGAACATTTGAAAAAGACAGGTACTCCCACGATGGGCGGAATTTCATTTCTGGCCGGCATATTGGTTGCAAGCCTGTTTTTAATACCTAAGTATAAAGAAGTGGCGGTAGTATTCTTATTTACTATATCCTATGGTATAATAGGATTTTTGGATGATATGCTGAAAATAAAGAAAAAACAGTCTGAAGGACTGAAGTCATCACAAAAATTTATACTTCAGCTTGTAGTCAGTGTGATTTTTATAATATATCTGTATAAAATATATGGACTTGACTATGGTGTTCTTATACCTTTTACAGGTTCATTTGATAAAGGTATAATATTAAAGCTTGGTATTATATGGATACCTTTCGCACTGTTTGTGATACTTGGAACTGATAACGGTGTGAATTTTACTGACGGACTTGACGGATTATGCTCAACCGTTACAGTTATAGTAGCATTATTCTTTATGCTTATAGGATTAAAAGGCGGTTTTTCGGTTACACCTGTTACCGGTGCGGTTATAGGCAGTCTTATGGGATTTTTGATATTTAATGCTTATCCGGCCAAGGTATTTATGGGAGACACGGGTTCTTTGGCACTTGGAGGTTTTGTCGCGTCATATGCACTTATGTGCAGGATACCTGTATTTATTGCAGTTATCGGATTTATATATATGATTGAGGTAATATCGGTAATAATTCAGGTGGGATATTTTAAAGCTACAAAAGGCAAAAGATTTTTTAAGATGGCACCTATACATCACCATTTTGAACTCTGTGGCTGGTCTGAGACAAGGACTGTGACAGTATTTGGTATAGTTACCATAATACTTGGTATTTTAGTTTATCTGTTTATGTAGGAGGCAATATGATTGGAGTTGCGGGCTTAGGAAAGAGCGGTATATCCGCCGCCACATTACTTTTAAAAAATAATGAGGCGGTAATACTCTTTGACAGTAATAAAGAACTTAATAAAGAAGAAATACTTGCAAAGTTTGATAAGGCATATCATAAAAACATAAATATTATTCTCGGAGAATTAAAAAAGTCGGATTTAGAGGATATGTCATATCTTGTTATAAGTCCGGGAATAGATTTGGAAACTGATTTTGTACAGGTACTTAAAGCAAATAACATTCCGATATGGAGCGAAATTGAGCTTGGGTTTAAATACGCTAAAGGCGGTTTGATAGCTATAACAGGTACAAACGGTAAGACAACCACAACATCACTTGTCGGGGAGATAATGTCGAATTTTGCAAAAAGCAGCTTTACGGTTGGAAATATAGGAATACCTTATACCGATATTGCAGATAAAACGGATGAAACTTCGGTTACGGTACTTGAGACATCATCATTCCAATTGGAAACGATTATTGACTTCAGACCGAATATATCGGCTATTTTGAATATAACTCCGGATCATTTAAACAGACATCATACTATGGAGAACTATATCAAAGTAAAAGAAGATATAAGTAAAAATCAAACTGAAGATGATTTTTGTATTTTAAACTATGAAGATGAGGTTTTAAGAGAATTTGCAGACAGGGTAAAAGCTGAAGTTGTATTCTTTTCAAGCAAGAGAAAGCTTGATAACGGATTTTATCTGGATAAAGATATTATTATGCAGAGTAAAGACGGTGTTGAAAAAGAAATTTTGGATACAAAGAAGTTAAATATACTCGGCAGACATAATTATGAGAATGTTATGGCCGCAATAGCGATATCATATTCATACGGTGTACCTATAGACAGTATAGTAAATTCATGTTACGCATTTCATGCCGTTGAGCACAGAATAGAATTTGTAAAAGAAGTTAACGGAGTCAGATATTATAATGACTCCAAGGGTACAAACCCGGATGCGGCGATTCAAGCCGTACTTGCAATGCCGGCGGCAACATATATTATTGCCGGAGGTTATGATAAGGGCTCGGAGTATGATGAATGGATAGACAGCTTCGGTACAAAGGTTAAAAAACTTGTACTTATGGGAGCTACAGCAAAGAAGATAGAAGAGTGTGCCAAAAAACACGGATTTAATGATATAGTTACAGTCGACAGCATGCAGGAGGCTGTGAAAATATGTGCAAATGAAGCAAAAACGGGAGAATATGTACTTCTTTCACCTGCCTGTGCAAGTTGGGGAATGTTCAAAAACTATGAGGAGCGTGGAAGAATATTTAAGGACTGTGTTAGGGAATTAGGATAATATGGCTGATGATATAAAGAAGAATAAAGCCAAAATTAAAAATGTAGCAAAAAAAGAATTGCAAAACCAAGCCATGAAAAGAAAAATAAAGGTGGAAAAAGGCGGACAGAAAAAAACAAAAGTTGATACCGCCAAAGAAAATAAAATAAGAAAAATCGGAGTTAAGAAACCGGTTGTTAATGACAGCAAAAAAAATAAAAAAAGAAGGTTTTACGATTACAGTCTTATATTTATTATTTTGTTTTTGTTGATGTTGGGCTTGATAATGATTTATTCGGCAAGTTCTTATACTGCAGATTTGAAGTTTAAAAACTCAGCTTATTTTGTAAATAAACAGCTTGTCTTTGTCGGTTTGGGTCTCGTTTTTATGATATTTGTATCAATAATACCTTACCAAGTTTGGATAAAATTGTCGAAGTTTATTTATCTGGTTGCGACCGGGCTTGTCGGAGCTGTTTTAGTTATCGGTAGAGATGCAAACGGAGCAAGAAGATGGATTAATATATTCGGTATAAAATTCCAGCCTTCAGAGTTTGTTAAGGTGGCAATTATTATTTTTACGTCTTACTATTTGGTAAAATATAAAAATGATTTACATTCGACAGACAGAAAGGTGGCTGAAAAGAAGCTTTGGATTTTATTAATAGTGGTATTTGTTCCGACAGTATTGGTTATGGTTGAAAATTTGAGCACATCCATAATTATATTTTTAATTGCTTTTTGCATGAGCTTTTTAGGCACATCAAATAAGAGACTTCACACAGTAGGTGCAATCGCAATGGGTGTAATTTTGTTTTTCTCAAAACCTTTTGTAAAATTTATATATGAAAGAGGAGCGAGAGACTATCATTTGACAAGATTGCTTGTTTGGGCGGAGCCTGAGAAGTTCAGCAGAGACGGAGGATATCAGGTAATACAGGGACTTTATGCTATAGGTTCAGGAAGTCTCTTCGGAAAGGGGCTTGGACAGGGAATGCAAAAGTTTTTCCTTCCGGAGTCACAAAATGATATGATTTTTGCTATAATAGTGGAAGAACTTGGACTTTTCGGTGCGGGACTTATAATGGGTGCATTTGTATTTTTAATATACAGAATGATAAAGATATCATTTTCTGTAAAGGACCCTGAAGGTGTGTATCTTGTGGTGGGAATTTTTATACATTTGTCTCTGCAGGTTATACTTAATATTGCGGTTGTAACGGGAGTATTGCCGAATACCGGAGTTTCACTTCCATTTATAAGTTACGGAGGTACATCTATTTTGGTACTGCTTGGAGAGATGGGAATTGTTTTGAGTGTCGCAAGATCAATAAAGCTGGACTACTGATATGAAGAAGTTTTACATTGTTTTATTTTGCCTTGCCTTTATACTTGTCGGAGTTTTTTTGGTCAAAATAACCGATTTTAATTTTGGAGGAAATACAAGGTATACTGATGAAGAAATGAAGGAAATTCTTTTTCCGAATGAATTATCAAAAATAACACTTTATAATTTTATACGAAGTAAATTTAAAAAAGATTACAATATACCTTTCATTCAAGGGGTTGATATATATGTAACCGGAATGAACAGTGCCGATATCATAGTATATGAAAAAAGTGTTGTAGGCTGTGTAAAATATATGAGTTCCTATATGTATTTTGATAAGGACGGAATTGTGGTGGAGAGTTCAAATAATCTTCTTGACGGAATTCCGATAATAGACGGTTTGGATTTCGGAAGAGTGGTATTATATGAGAAACTTCCGATTTCAAATGAAAAAGTTTTTGAAGAAATGCTCAATATCACGCAGGTTCTTGTAGGATATGGAATAACGGTAGATAAGATTACAATTTCTTCAGATAATAATATAACATTATATATAGGGAAAATAGAGGTCTATCTGGGAGATTCGAGTGAATTAAACGGTAAAATAGGCGAATTGAGAGATATATGGGAGAAAATAAAGGATTTGTCCGGAATACTTTATCTGGATAATTATAATCCTATAAAAGAAAATACAACATATACTTTTAAGAAGAGATAACTATATGATATACTTAAGTTATTACAGAATACTTTAAAGAAAAATAAGTTGATATTTATATGAAAAACCTTTATTATAAGATGAGAGTTTGCTTAAGTGTAGGGGTACAGGAGGAATATATCTGTGTTAGAAATAAATAAGCCGGTAAATGAGAATGCAGCGAAGATCATCGTGGTTGGTGTCGGAGGTGCCGGAAACAATGCCGTAAATAGAATGATTGATGAAAATGTAGAAGGCGTGGAATTTATTGGAGTTAATACCGATAAACAGGCCTTGGTTAATTGTAAAGCTGGGACTATTATACAGATAGGAGAGAAGCTTACAAAAGGACTTGGTGCCGGAGCAAAACCTGAAGTGGGAGAAAAAGCGGCAGAAGAGAATATTGAAGATATCACAAATAAGCTGAAGAATGCAGATATGGTATTTGTTACATGTGGAATGGGTGGCGGCACAGGAACAGGTGCATCACCGGTTATTGCCAGAGCGTCAAAAGATCTCGGCATACTTACAGTAGGTGTAGTAACAAAGCCTTTCCCTTTTGAAGGCAGACAGAGAATGAAAAATGCACTTGCAGGTATAGAGAATTTGAAGCAGTATGTGGATACTTTGATTGTAATACCGAATGAAAAATTACTTCAGATAGTGGATAGAAAGACTACTATGCCTGAGGCATTGAAAAAAGCTGATGAAGTATTGCAGCAGAGTGTTCAGGGTATTACAGATCTTATAAGTGAGACCGCTATTATCAACCTTGACTTTGCAGATGTTCAGACTGTAATGACAGACAAGGGACTTGCACATATCGGTATCGGTTACGGAACAGGTGACAACAAGGCGCTTGATGCTGTTAAGGCGGCTGTTTCATCACCGCTTCTTGAGACAAGTATTGACAATGCCACTCATGTGCTTATTTCAATATCAGGTGATGTCGGCCTTGTTGAGGCAGATGAGGCAACCGGCTATGTAAGTGAGCTTGTAAGTGAAGAGGCAAATATTATCTTCGGTGTATCATATAATGATTCTGAGCCGGATACTGTTAAGATTACCGTTATTGCTACAGGTGTAACCAATGCAATAAATGATACTCCGGTAGGAGAATTAATCAGAGATGTAAATACCAAACATCAGAACGATAATGTGCCGAAAAGAAATGATGCATATTTGCAGGGAATGAATACGGCGGGTATGGAAAGACCTGTGCAGACTCAGCCCGAGCAGAATAATTATATAAATCCTACAGCAAACTATACCGGAGAGAGCTATTTGGAAGGCGGTTATACCGGCGGATATACCGGAAATTACGGTCAGTACCAAACCGAGCTTAATAATCAGAATTTGAATAATACAAACAATCAGAGTTTGAATAGTCAAAATCTGAATAATCAGGGTTACAACGGAAACTATTCATTCGGACAGCAGCCTAGTATAAGAACTATAAGAACAGGTGATGCAAAGATAAATGTACCTGATTTCTTAAAGAGAAAGAAATAATGCAATTAATAAGCCTTGGAAGAAATTTCCAAGGCTTATTTGTGCTTATATATGATTTTTGATATATAGCTTAAGCAATCCCTTAAGTAAAAGATTGTCATCTACGATAATATCATGTGTACAAAGAGGGGCTACAAAAGGTGCGAGACCTCCTGTGGCGATTACATTAAGTTTTTCACCAAGCTCTTCTTCCATACGTGATATAATACCGTCCATCATACCGGCATGTCCGAACAGGATACCGCTTCTCATACTGTCTATTGTATTCTTTGCTATAACTTTTTTCGGCATATCAAGATTTACTTGTGGAAGCTGAGCGGTTTTTGAACTTAGAGTATCAAGTGAGATTCTAAGTCCCGGATGTATTATACCGCCTATATAATTTCCGCTTTTATCTACTACAGATATGGTGGTGGCAGTTCCCATATCTATGATTGCCAAAGGGAGCGGATATTCATCCATTGCAGCAACAGCGTCAACTATCATATCGGAGCCGACAGTTTTCGGATTGTCCATAAGTATATTCAATCCTGTTTTCATACCTGATTCTACAAGCATACATTCAATACCGAGTACTTTTTTGATTGCATTTCTGATGGTTTCATTCAGAGGTGGAACTACACTTGAAAGAATTGCACCTTCTATATCCGAAGGTTTTATTCCATGTATATCGAGGATGCCTTTTATATACATAGAGTACTCAAGATCGGTTCTTGTAGTATAGGTTGTGACTCTTTCAAGAAAATATGTTTTTTTATTGTCGATACCGCCGATGACAATATTTGTGTTACCCATATCGATTGCTAAAATCATAAAATTTTCCTTCTTATGTAAGTAGATTTAAGGCTTTTAAAGTATATATACCGTCTAAGCGCCCAAGAACGATATTTCAAATAAAAGCTTTATTTTATATAAAGTATACTAATCTCTGTTCTTGCTTGCAATAATAAAATAGCGTATAATCGTGTAAGCATTATATCTAAATAAAAATTAAGATTTATGGAGGCTTTATGCTGAAAGATAAAAATATATTACTTGGTGTAACCGGAGGTATTGCGGCATATAAAATTGCAAACCTTGCAAGTATGCTAAAAAAACAGGGTGCAAATGTAAAAGTAATAATGACTGAGAATGCCTGTCAGTTCATCACACCTATGACATTTGAAACTCTCACTGCACAAAAAGTATATACAGATACATTTGACAGAAATTTTGAGTTTAAAGTGGATCATATAGAACTTGGAAAGTGGGCGGATGTATTTTTGATAGCACCGGCCACCGCAAATATTATAGGAAAGCTTGCAAACGGTATTGCGGATGATATGCTGACTACTACAGCTTTAGCAATGAGATGTCCTATATTGGTTTCACCTGCTATGAATACCGCAATGTTTGAAAACAAGGTGGTTAAGCACAATATTATGAAACTTAGAACCTATGGTATGGATATTATCATGCCTGCAAGCGGTCATCTGGCATGTGGAGATACAGGGGCCGGGAAAATGCCTGAATCTGAGATGCTCCTTGAATATATCAAAAGAGGAGTATATAAGAAAAAGGATCTTGTCGGTAAGAAAGTATGCGTAAGTGCGGGACCTACAAGAGAGGCAATAGATCCTGTAAGATATATATCGAATAATTCTACAGGCAAGATGGGCGTGGAGATTGCAAAGATGGCGGCTTATCGAGGCGCAAAGGTAAGTCTTGTAATGGGACCGTCAAATGTCTTTGTACCTGATTTCATAAACAGAATAGATATAAAATCGGCAGAGGATATGTATGAAGAGATAATGAAGATCTCAGATTCACAGGATATTATTATAAAGGCTGCGGCCGTTGCGGATTATACACCTGCAAACTACAGTGATGAGAAGATAAAGAAAAAAGACGGAGATCTTTCTATTGAACTTTCAAGAACCAAAGATATATTAAAAGAACTTGGTGAGAGAAAAGAAAATAACCCTAAAAAACAGTTTATTTGCGGATTTTCCATGGAAACCGAAAATATGGAAGAGAACTCAAAGAATAAACTGGCAAAGAAAAATGCGGATATGATAGTTGCAAATAATGTAAAGGTTGATGGGGCAGGATTCGGAACCGATACAAATGTGGTTACCATATTTACAAAGGATAATGAGATAAGACTTGATAAGCTGTCAAAAACAGAAGTGGCAGAAAAGATATTTGATGAGATAGTGAGGAATTTTTAAGTGAACTTTGGAGAGATAAGTAAGAGAAGAACATTTGCCATAATATCACACCCGGATGCCGGAAAAACAACATTGACAGAGAAGTTTTTGCTCTATGGAGGTGCTATTAACTTGGCAGGAAGTGTAAAGGGAAAAAAGACTGCCAAATATGCGGTAAGTGATTGGATGGAGATAGAAAAGGAGAGAGGTATCTCTGTAACTTCATCTGTTATGCAGTTTAACTATGACGGATTTTGTATAAACATTTTGGATACACCGGGACATCAGGATTTCTCTGAGGATACATACAGAACTTTGATGGCGGCAGATTCTGCAGTCATGGTAATAGATGCAAGTAAGGGTGTTGAGGCACAGACTATAAAACTTTTTAAGGTCTGTGTAATGAGAAAGATACCTATATTTACATTTGTAAACAAGCTTGACAGAGAGGCGAGAGATCCTTTTGAGCTCTTGGATGAGATAGAAAATGTGCTCGGCATAAGAACATGTCCTGTAAACTGGCCTATCGGATCGGGAAAGAATTTTAAGGGTGTATATGACAGACAGACGAAGCTTATAAATAAGTTTACTGCAACCCATGCCGGAATGAAGGAAGTTGATACTCAAGTTATCGACCTTGATGACAGTAAGCTGGATGATTATATCGGATTTGACTATGCTGATATATTAAGAGGAGATATAGAGCTTTTGGACGGTGCAAGTGATGATCTTGATATGGAGAGAGTGTCTGCGGGTGAACTGAGCCCTGTATTTTTCGGCTCGGCTCTTACAAACTTCGGAGTGCAGACCTTCCTTGAACATTTCCTCAAAATGACCACATCACCTCTTAAGAGAAAAACTCATGACGGAGTGGTAGATCCTATGAAGGATGAGTTCTTCTCCGCCTTTGTATTTAAGATTCAGGCAAATATGAACAAAGCCCACAGAGACAGAATCGCATTTATGAGAATATGTTCAGGCGAGTATGATGCAGGTATGGATGTTTTCCATGTACAGGGAAATAGAGAGATAAAGCTCAATCAGTCAACACAAATGATGGCGGATGAGAGAAAGATAGTTGAAAAGGCATATGCCGGAGATATTATCGGAGTATTTGATCCGGGAATATTCGGTATAGGTGATACACTTGCTACTGTAAACAATATTGAGTTTGAAGGTATACCTACTTTTGCACCTGAGCATTTTGCCAGAGTACGTCAGGTGGACACCATGAAGAGAAAGCAATTCCTAAAGGGTGTGTATCAGATAGCTCAGGAGGGTGCAATCCAGATTTTCCAGGAGTATAATACCGGAATGGAAGAGATAATAGTGGGAGTTGTAGGTGTGCTCCAGTTTGAAGTATTATTATACAGACTGAAAAATGAATATAATGTAGATGTAAAACTTGATAAACTGCCTTACGAGCATATAAGGTGGATAGATGAAACATCTACTGTAGATATAGATAAGATACAGGGAACAAGTGATATGAAAAAGATTAAAGATCTTAAAGACCGCCCGCTTCTTATTTTCACACACCCTTGGAGTGTGAGAATGGTTGAGGAAAGAAATGAAGGATTGGTTTTAAGTGAGTTCGGAAAGAACTAAGAAAGGAATATTATGAGAAAATACAGACAGGAAATAGAAAAATATATAGATGAGCACAGAGACGAGATGGTAGCAGATATCATTAAGCTCTGCTCTATAAACAGTACAAGAGGCGAGTATGTGGAGGGTGCACCTTTTGGTGAAGGTCCCAAAAGAGCACTTACTATGGCACTGAGTATTGCTGAAAAATACGGTTTTGACATAACAAACTATGATAATTATGCAGGCGCAATAGATCTTAATAACAAAGAAAAAGGACTTGATATACTTGCTCATTTGGATGTAGTACCTGAGGGAGAAGGATGGAGCGTTACAGCCCCTTTTGAACCGAAGGAAATAGACGGAAAGATCTACGGAAGAGGAACTTCTGATGATAAGGGACCTGCGGTTGCGGCGCTTTTTGCTCTTCGTGCTGTTAAGGATTTGAACATACCTGTAAAAAAGAATACAAGACTTGTTTTGGGTACGGATGAGGAGTGTGGAAGCAGTTGTATAAAGTATTACTATACCAAGGAAAAAGAAGCTCCTATGACATTCTCACCGGATGGAGAATTTCCGGTAGTGAATATTGAAAAAGGACAGTTACAGGGTGAGTTTTCAGCCGCTCTTGAAGATGCCGGTGAAAAAAGACTTGTAAGTATTGAAGCAGGTACAAAGGTAAATGTAGTACCTCCAAAGGCAAAGGCGGTTATAGAGGGATTTGGTATAGAAGAAGTTGAAGCAAAAGCCAAGGAAGTGACTAAGGAAACAGGTATACAGTTTAAGTACGATCTTGTGCCGGTTTTTGAGATTACGGCACTTGGTGCAAATGCACATGCATCAACTCCTGAGAACGGTAATAATGCTATAACAGGACTTTTGGAACTGCTTTGCAGACTTGATTTCTCACCTTCAAAGAAGATAGATACAATAAAGAAATTATATTCTCTTATGCCGCATGGAGATACAAAGGGTGAGGCAATGGGCATTGCCGTAGAGGATGAGAGAAGCGGTGCTCTTACACTTGCATTTTCAATGCTCACTTTAAAGAATAATATAATGCACGGATTCTTTGACAGCAGGATTCCTGTAAGCGGTGACGGAGATAAGATATTAAAAACCGTCAGGGAAAAATTTACAGGCATAGACGTGGAATTTTTAAATGATTCGGTTCTGGCACCACATGAGGTGGATGGAAATTCACATTTTGTAAAGACATTGCTCTCAATATATGAGGACTATACAGGTCTTAAGGGCGAATGCATTGCCATGGGAGGCGGTACTTATGTACACAATATTGAAAACGGTGTTGCATTTGGTGCGGTTTTCCCGGGTACGGATACAAAAATGCATGGAGCCGACGAGTTTGTTGTAATAGATGAGCTTATTGCTTCGACAAAAATATTTGCACAGTCCATAGTGGAGTTGTGTAATTAAGGGGGAGTATGGATTCTATTGTAAGCTTAAAGTCCATGGGCAAAGTCTTTCATACAAAGAACGGAGATGTAAAGGCCCTGGATGATATAAATCTGGATATAAACAGAGGGGAAATATTCGGAATAATAGGTTTATCGGGAGCAGGTAAGTCTACTTTGGTCAGATGTATCAATTATCTGGAGGTACCTACTGAAGGAGATGTGTATTTTGAAGGCAAGCCTTTAAAGCAAATGGGTGAGCCGGGTATAAGAAATATCAGAAGGAATATGGGAATGATATTTCAGCAGTTCAACTTACTTTCACAAAGAAATATACTGAATAATGTGTGCTTTCCTTTAGAAATAAGCGGTGTTCCAAGGGCTGCGGCTGTAAAAAGAGCAAAAGAGTTACTGAAGCTGGTGGGACTCTCAGACAGAGAAAAGGCATATCCTGCGCAGCTTTCGGGAGGACAAAAACAAAGAGTGGCTATAGCAAGAGCGATTGCCACCAATCCGAAGCTCTTATTATGTGATGAGGCTACATCGGCACTTGATCCTAAGACCACAAAGCAGATACTTGATCTTATAAAAGATATAAATAAAAATATGGGAATTACGGTGATAGTAATAACTCATGAGATGAAAGTTATTGAGAGTATCTGTGACAGAGTTGCAATTATTGAAAACAGCCGTATTGCCGAGATGGGCAGAGTTGAGGACATCTTTGCCAATCCTCAGTCTGATATCGGTAAGAAGCTTATACTCGGTGATGTATTGCCGAATAAAGAAATTGTATCGGGAGTTAAACTTCGAATAGAATTTGACGGCAGAAGCTCTTTTGAGCCTGTACTCTCAAATATGATTTTATCCTGTGGAATTCCTGTAAATATTCTTTATGCTCAGACTAAAGATATAGGCGGTTCGGCTGTGGGACATATGATAGTTCAGATTTCAGGTGAAGAAGAAGCCGCAAAGGCAAAAAGATATCTTGACAGTATAGGTGTGGTATACCATGAGGTGGAATTAACCGAAGGAAAGGAGCTGATAGATTAATATGACATCAATGATTTTAAAAGGTCTGTTTGAGACTTTATTAATGACTGTTGCTTCATCATTCTTCTCATACCTTATAGGTATTCCGCTTGGGGTTATTTTGGTTGTTACAGATAATACAGGTATAAAGCCCATGCCGAAGCTTAACGGAGTTTTGGGAATGATTATAAATCTGATAAGATCGGTTCCTTTTATGATTTTGCTTATTATGGTAATACCTCTTACAAGAATTATAGTGGGAACATCAATAGGGCCTGTTGCAGTTATACCTCCACTTGTTATAGCGGCGGCACCTTATATCGCCAGAATGGTTGAGTCTTCACTAAAAGAGGTGGACGCAGGTGTAATAGAGGCGGCAAAGTCAATGGGTGCAAGTAATGCCCAGATAATATTTAAAGTGCTTTTACCGGAGTCAAAGCCATCTCTTCTTGTAGGTGCTGCAATATCAGTTACAACAATACTCGGGTATTCGGCAATGGCAGGATTTACAGGTGGAGGCGGTCTTGGAACAATCGCCATAAACTACGGATATTACAGATATCAGACAGATATAATGTTTATTACCGTAGCAATACTTGTAATTTTGGTTCAAATAATACAGGAGATTTTTATGAGAAGTTCAAAAAGCTCCGATAAGAGAATAAGGTAATATAACAGGTTATAAAAAAAGACTATAAAGATATGAGAGCTAAATCATTGACATAATATATTGTATGGTCTATAAATTGTATATGAAATTTAAGGAGGAATAATAAATGAAAAAAAGAATATTATTAGCATTAGGTTTGGTATCACTTCTTGCACTTGCAGGATGTGGAAAGAAGGCTGCAGATACAAATACAAGTGAAAGCGCAAGTGAGTCTGTAAGCGAGTCGGCAGAAACAAGTGCAGTTTCAAAAGATTTAAAGACAATCACTGTAGGAGCAACTCCTGCACCACATGCTGAAATTTTAGAGGCTGCAAGAGCAGAGCTGAACAAAGAAGGCTATGATTTAAAGATAGTTGAGTATAATGATTATATTCAGCCTAATGTGGCTCTTGATACAAAGGAATTGGATGCAAACTACTTCCAGCATTATCCATACCTTGAGAACTTTAATAAAGAGCACAATACAACTCTTGTTTCAGCAGGTGCAATCCATTATGAGCCTTTCGGTATCTATGCCGGAAAGACCGCATCACTTGATGCTCTTGCAGACGGTGCAAAGATTTCAGTGCCGAATGATGCCACAAATGAGGCAAGAGCATTGCTCTTACTTGAGGCAAACGGACTTATAAAGTTAAAAGATGGTGCAGGAATCAATGCTACGAAGCAGGATATAGTAGAAAATCCTAAGAACCTTGATATTCAGGAAATAGAGGCCGCACAGGTTGCAAGAACACTTAAAGATGTTGATGTTGCCGTTGTAAACGGAAACTATGCAATCGAGGCCGGATTAAAGGTAAGCGATGCACTCGCTATAGAGGATTCCAAGTCACTTGCGGCTACTACATATGCAAATATTATAGCTGTAAGAGAGGGTGATGAGAAATCCGATGCAATTCTTGCACTTATAAAGGCTCTTGAAAGCGATACTGTAAAGAAATTTATCGAAAGTAAGTATAATGGTGCTGTTGTACCGATGTTCTAATCTATGAGTAGACTTACAGGGAAAAAGATTATATTTACTCTGATTGCCTGTGTATTTGCTTTTGTTTCTGTCGGAAGGATTACATTTGCTTCAGAGACAAGTGTAAAGACGGCTCTTGACAGTATTGATTTTGAAAGAAAGTCAAAAAATGAGATTAATCTGTTTTTTTCAGGCAACGGTATAATTGAAGTCGGCAGATATGTAATACTTAGAAAGGATGCATCTTCAAAGGACTTCAAAGAGATAAAGAGAATTTCATCCAAGGATGTAAATAAAACAGGAAATATTTCTTATACCGATAAAATAAGTACAAACGGATATGTAAAATATGAGTACAGAGTGGACGCATATTTAAAAAACGGAAAGCAGGTAAAGGGTAAATCAATATTTGCAAGTAATGTCCTTATATGTATTGATCCGGGACATTTTCAGACAAAGAATGCGATAGAAGGAGAGGACGGTTACGGCTACTCTGAATCTATGGCGGTATTAAAGCTTGGATTGGCCTTAAGAGACAGTTTAAAGAAAAACTACGGTATATCTTCTGTTCTTACAAGAACAACGGAAAGTATTACTATTGACGGATTTACAGATAAAAATCTGGATGGCGGTCATATTTCACTTAGAGGAGAAATGGCGGGAAGAAGCGGTGCGGATTTGTTTATATCATTGCATACTAATTCAAACAATTCACATGCAAACGGATATCCTACAAATTCACAACCTGTTACAATTAATAAGCCGCTTATAATATTAAATTCTCTTGCAAAAGAAAATGAGATATGTATAAATATTGCCAATAAGATAGGTGAGAATTTATCTGTTGTAAACTTTAATGAAGGACTTGCAAAAAGTAAGGAATTTGATTCCGTTAAGAAAGGTTCCTTAAGTGAGTGGACTGTTGCTAAAAATGACAGTATTACAATTAATGGCAGTGTATACTATAGAATGGGAGAAAATGGAGACTATTACGGTGTACTTAGAGGCGCAAATGTAGCCGGAGTACCGGGAATGATAGTGGAACATGGTTTTCACTCGGTGCCTGAAGTCAGAAAAAAGGCAATGCAATCAGATTTGATAAATAAATGGGTTGAAGCGGATGCCAAGGCAATAGCTGCAGGTTTCGGATTTTAAAAATTCCTCAGTAGGTTAAACCTACTGAGGAATTTTTGCTTTTAGTAAATAACCATGGCATCATATATTGCAATTGTTGCATTGGATCCCGGGTCTACAGAGTATTGTGAGAATCTCCATATACCGTCACTGCCTTTTTTTAGAATATATTCAGGCTTTTGATTTACTCTTTCCCAGATACGTATCTGACTGTCTGCATTTGCACTCCATGAGTTCTTATATAGAGCGGTATTGACTTGAGTCAGCTTGTCTCCTGTAAATGAAGAGTATTTTCTGTCAAGTATAACATCATAGTCTTCGTTGGTAGCAAGTTTTATGGTGTTTTCATCCACCACAGTTATAGAACTTACATTGTAGGACATAAGACTTTCACTTACTACATTGGCAAAGCCACCTGTAACCTGCTTAGTCATCTGATATTTAAGTCCGGTTTCATCTGTAGGACTTACGGTATCGTCAATTTTTGAAGCCATCTGATTATAGCTGTGTGCATTCATATCTTCAATATAGCTTCTTAGGAAATTACCGAGAAGGGTGTTGAAGAAGTCATTTCCCGAGTTTGTTTCTATATCCGCACTTCCTCCTACTCCGTCTCCTTTCACATATACATTGATATCTCTCTTATCTGTATAATTATTTGCATCAGGCATTTCATATTCTATTTCATAGTACTGTTTCATACCCTTGTAGATGTTGCTGTAGAAATTGCCCATATCCATACCGAAAGAGTTGAAGTATTTAAATTCACCACCTGAGGCGGAAGTAATCTGAATAAGATCACTGTCATTCGCACTGTAATTATCACCTATTCTGACTATGTAAACAGGAATCTTGTATGCCGATACCACATTGATAACATCACTTGCGCTGTTGTAGCTTCCGACATCTTCGCCGTCGGTAAAAGCAAGGACACATTTTGCCCCGGGTATTCCGGACACATCCTGAACGGCATAGATAAGTGTATCATACAGCTTGGTTTGTCCTGATGCGATATATGAAAAAATCTTTTGGTTTAATGCGTTTACATCGGATGTGAATACACCGCTTTTATCAATATATGAGTTAAACTCTGTAAGCTTTACTTTATCACCCACATTGAACTGAACGGTATTAAGAAAAGTGGACATTACAGTTTTTGCGCTGCTCAGTCTTTCTCCTTCCATACTTGCACTTGTATCTGCAACTATATCAATATTTAATGCGTCCTTTTGGTCAAGCATTGAAATATTTTTAATTGTTACAGACTGAAAGTCACCGTTTGCAACACTTTTTTCAGATACATAGAACATATTTGGTGAGAGATTTGTAACAACATCACCCGAAGAGTCTTTTACATCAACATACATTCTGACTGTAGGATAATTGGTGTAGTCAAATTGGACTATATTCACATCTAAACCGGTAAGTTTTGTACTTGAGTATTCTACAAGCTTGCTCCAGTTTTCTGAAACCTCTTTGTAATTGATAAAATTATGTTTTTTTATCATCTCGGAAATGTTTTCACTGTATTCTGTAAGCTTTTTCTTTTCATCTTCTGAAGCATATGGTACATCTGTGTTATCTAATTTTTCTACAAGTTCTTTAGCTGAAGTCTCAATTCTTGATTCTATTTGTGAAGTCAGTTTGACAAGCTTTTTGGCAATTAAAAGCTGATTCTTGTAATCATTGTCTCCGATATCATCACATTCCGCATCAATCTTTTGAAGTCTTTCTTTTTCATTCTCCTCAAGACCGTAAGATTCAAGTTTTTCCACCAGGTCCATTTCCCATGCGTTGAACTCCTGACCTTCAGTTATCTTTTTCAGACTGCCCTTGTCAACAAGACCGCATGCAGTCATAGAAACCGACAGAGCCAAGAAAGTAACAGCAATTATTACTTTTTTCATATCCAATAAAACTCCTTACTTTATTATTAATATTATACATCTTAAAATATTAAGTGTAAATCA